>CAMVUB010000012.1 GCA_947170495.1 uncultured Prevotellaceae bacterium | reverse complement strand
AAAGTTAAAGTTACGGGTTTATCTCCGATATTTATCAGAAATGACTAACTTTGCCGCATGAAACAACTACAAAGCGAACGGGTTTTCCTGAACATGGCCGGCAAGGAGTCGAGCCAAACAGTCCGACTGACACTTCACCTACAGGATGATGTGGACGGAGCAATTCTGAAAGAGGCCGTAGAGGCCACACGACAACGATACCCCTATCATCAGGTAAGGCTCTGCACACGTGGCGACGAGCAGGGCATAGCGCATTATGCCTTCGATGACAACCCGCTGCCGTGGGTAGTAACGGCAGGCCGGCAGCAGGTGCTCATGTACGAAGGGCATCCCATCATCTGTCTTACAGACAATGGTTTCCGCGACTACTATAAGCCTGCCGATTCGCTGTTCGAAGCTTGTGCCGCAGGCCGATTGCTTATCCTCAGTCCTTGGCCGTATGATGCCGGTAAAAGGCATATCAGCCGCGCGGATTGTGTGGCACTGAATGCCATGGCAGAGGAGATTTGCAAGCACCTTTCTACCTCATGAACTCATGTGTAGTGCATGATAATAATCCCCAAGCGCCTCACCCTGAGGCGCTTTCTTTTATGTGCGCTTTTTTAACATATAATAATGTGCGGATGATGGTGGGAGTTCGGGAAAAAGTTTGTACCTTTGCCACGTTTTGCGTCTCCTCAATTTGGGTTGCCTGGAGAGCATGATAATTAACTAATTTATTAACATTCTCATAAGCTGTTTTATGGACAATATGGAAATATTTAAGGACTTATTTGCTAAGATTGAAGCCGTCAGGGGTGAGGAACTGACGGCTGGGACGAGGTTCCGATTGATGGGCGTATTGGCAGACATCGTGGAGGTGACACAGGCGTTGCAGACGCAGGTGCTAGAGCCGGCTCACACTCGGCAAAGCAGATGCAAGCATCACTTTGCGCTCATTCAACCGCAGACTTCGACGAACTCCTCATCGAGCGCAACGCCCGTGGCGCCATCTGGCTCCACTTCGCCGTGCTTGAAAGCGGCAACCGCAGGAAGTTGAGGTTCATCGGCTGAACATAAACATCGTACAGACATGGCAGTTCCCTCACTTCACGGTGATGCGGAAGACGGGGGCGATGTCGTTGGGATGGGTAGTGGGAACCTGCACGGTGAGGCCGCCCTCGTGCTGCTTGAACTTCACCTTGCCACCGCCGAGGAGGGTCACGGCTTTGACCTTACCGCAGTCGGGGGACTTGGCGAGGGCTTTGAAGGTGAAACTGCCGGCTGCGGGCCATGCCATGATGGTGGCATAGACGGTGGTGGCGCCCTTCTGGGCATGGGGAGCCTGCACATAGCGCACGTCCTGTGCCGAGTACTTCTGTCCCTCGTTGAAGCCTTGGGCGTTCATGGGGTTGGCGGCTTCGGCCAGCGGGCCTTCGCCGAAGGTCTTCC
Organism: uncultured Prevotellaceae bacterium; assembly: GCA_947170495.1. Classification (GTDB taxonomy): domain Bacteria; phylum Bacteroidota; class Bacteroidia; order Bacteroidales; family Bacteroidaceae; genus Physcousia. Next base: position 53,903 of record CAMVUB010000012.1, on the reverse strand, counting down.
ACATGCGGGTGCCGTAGATGCTCTCGCCGTTGATGTCCATCCATGCCTTGATGTCGGCCAGCACCTGACGTTCCTTGTCGTCGATGCTGCCGTTGCCGCGGACGGGGATGTTGAGGAGGAGGTTGCCGTTCTTGGAGACGACATCGATGAGCATCCGGATGACGGTGGCACCGCTCTTGTAGCCGTTTCTGTTATAAACGTTCTGGTCGTAGTGCCACTGTCCGATGCAGGTGCAGGTCTGCCAGTAGGCCTCCTGCGGACGGTCGGGGACACCGCGCTCCACATCCCACATCATGTAGTCTTTCTGTTCGGGGGTGAGCTGTTTGCCCGTCACCACCACCTGCTGCTGTCCGCCATGCTGCGCGGCGCTGTGGTTGTAGTAGTGTTGCAGGATGTTCTTTCCCACCTGTTCATCGCAGCCGTAGAAGGGCATGGCGGTGTCGTCGAAGTAGAGGAGGTCGGGGTTGTAGTCGTTGATGAGCTGCAGCACACGGTTCTGGAATTTCTGCTTATAGGCTGCCGAGGGCAGGCTGGCGCCGTTGCCCCAGTCCCACTGGCTGTGAATGGTTCTGCTCTGCTCCCAACCCGTGGAGTGGGGGTGGTTCTGTGCGTAGAGTTCCTGCGGGTCGAGGCCTTCCCACCACTCTCCTGCGCCGTCCGCCTTGGTGAGGTTGCCGTCGAACTTCTGCGACGGCTCCAGCCATGTCCAGGCGTGCGAGGCATGGATGCTGACGCCCAGTGGCAGGCCCGCGGCCTTGCAGGCTTCGCTCCAGCCCTTGACAAGGTCTTTCTTAGGGCCTACGTTCACAGAGTTCCATTCCTGATAGGGTGAATCCCAAAGGTCGAAGTTGTCGTGGTGGTTGCCCAGTACCATGAAGTAGCGGGCGCCCACGCTCTTGTAGAGGTTCACCAGCTCCTGCGGGTTCCACTGTTCGGCTTTCCAGGCGTTGCAGAGGTCTTTGAGACCGAAGGTGGCGGGGTTGCCGAAGTGGCTCACGTGGAAGTTGTACTGCCCGCTGCCTTCATAGTACATGAAGCGGGCATACCAGTCGCCGTCCTCGGCCTGGCACTGCGGGCCCCAGTGTGCCCAGATGCCGAACTTAGCATCCTTGAACCATTCGGGGCATTGCCATGTGCTGAGTGACTCGTAGTCGTTGCCGAACGTGCCGGTCTTCACGGCCACATCGGCTTTCTGTGCGCCGGCGCTCATGCAGAGAGCCGCCAGTAACGCTGTAATCGAAAGTTTCTTCATTTTTTAGTGCTCTATGAGTTGGAGGCCGTTCTGCAGGATGCGTCGTTCGTGGCGCAGCGTTTCCTGCCAGATGGCGTGGGTGGGGACGTCGTACTGACTCCAGGCCGAGCCGGTGTAATAGACGAAGGGCTGGCCGGGGGCGTAGGTGGTCTGCAGGATGGCATGGCCGATGCCGCCGGCGCGCTTCTCCTTCAACGGCACGAACTTCACCTCATTTTTCGTTTTTAATTTTTCATTTTTCATTGGAGGCAAGAAGATGCCGAGATAATGCTCGCCGTTCATGACATTGGGGTGGTCGAGAGCTTCGGCATAGGTGACGAAGCCCTCATTCTTGTTGAGGACATAGCCGTTGGGGTTGCTGTCATGTACGACGATGCCGGTGCAGACGGGGGTGGGCTTGGTGATACCTTCATAGGTGACTTCCACACGGGCGAAATGGCTGCCACAGTCCTGGGTGATGAGGCGGATCTCGCGGATGCTGTCGCCGTTCAGGCTCTGCCGGGGCATGGTCATGCGGACAGTGAAGCGGAGGGGGCCGTTGTCGAGGATCTCGGCTTTCTCATAGTAGAGCGGATAGAGCAGTGAGCCGTCCTTTGCCACAAGTGCAGCGGCACCGGCGCCGAGGGTGGCACCAACGGTGTAGGCATCCATGCCGGCACCGTGGTTGCGGTGGTAGGTGTATCCGCGGTGGACTTCGTTCCATTCGCCGCCGCGCCCAGCTTTCTTCATCTGCTCGTGGACGCCGTAGGAGGTGAGCTCGTTGTGGTAGAGCTGGTCCTGAATGGGGTGGGGGGTGTTCTTGACGAAGGTGTCGAAGCCATAGGCCTGGTTCTTCATGTTCTTATGGGCTCCGGGGCCGTAGAAGCGCCATGCGCAGCGGTCGTTCTCCCACACAAGGTCATCCCAGCGGTTGGGGTAGATGCGTCCGTTGCAGGTGAGCTCGTAGTCGAGGGGCTGGCCTTTGTACATGGTGAGGGTGATGCTGCTATGGGGGCGCACGCTGCAGAAGACGAGGATGCGGCCGTCGTGGGTGATCTGATAGGGGACTTCGTTGCGGTCAGCGTCGAGGAGGAAGAACTCGCGGGCGACGGCGCAGTTGGAGCGCTTCATGGCCTCCATATTGCCGATCTCGATGACCTGCGCGATGTTCTCATCGGTGGGGTTGGCAATCTCGTAGCTGCCGAAATTCTCGTGGCCGCGGTAGCGGAGCATGGGGTCGGCAGGGGAGGGGGCGCCGGTGAGGGAAACGGCGGACGATCCGCCGTTAACGGAGCCCATAGCGGAGGGGGTAGTGGGGGTGTGGTGGTAGATGGAAGACCCTCTCCCGTCCTCCCCCGTAAGGGGGAGGGGATCCCCTCCCTGACGGGAGGGGTTGGGGGTGGGTCTGTAGAGGGGATCGGCGTTGATGTAGCGCACCATCTCGCAGGCGGCCAGGAGCCATGCGCCTGTGCCGAAGGGGGCTTGGGAATGGGCATCGACGGTCTTGGTGGGGTCGGGCTTCTCGCCGATGGGCTGCACGAAGCCGATGCTGCCGTCGGGCTGCAGGGCGGTCTCAGAGAGATATTTCCAAGCTTTTTGGATGACGGGGGCGTAGGTGGCCTTGTCGAGGTAGCCGTTGTTGACGCCCCAGAGCATACCATAGGTGAAGAAGGCGGTGCCGGAGGTCTCGGGTCCGGGGGCATCGTCCTCGCAGAGCATGGAACGGCTCCAGTAGCCACCGGGGCGCTGCACACGGGCTACACCCTCGGCGAGTTCGCGGAAGCGCTGCACGAAGATGGCGCGGTTCTTGTAGTCGTGGGGCATGTCGGCCAACACCTTGGCGAGGCCGGCGAGAACCCAGCCGTCGCCACGTGCCCAGAAACTCTTGCCGTCGTTGCAGGCGGTCTTGACCTTCGGGTAGATGTACTTGGCATCGCGGTAGTAGAGCTGCTCGTCCTTGTCGTACATCAGACTGTCGCTCCACAGGAAGTTGTCCGTGAGTTTGTCCAAATACTTGATTTCACCGGTGAGCTTGTACATCTTCGTCATCACGGGCATGACCATGTAGAGGGCGTCGGCCCACCACCAGAAATGGGTGTCGGTCATGGAGCATTCGTGGCTCATCACCTCGATGGCGCGGGCTACCTTGTAGGGCGCGGGCACGAGGTTATACATGTCGATGTATGTCTGGAAGCAGATCTGCCAGTCGCCGAAGAGCACGAAGTCGTGGCCCTCGCCGTAGGTCTTGTACTTCCAGTTGGCGCGGTCATCGCTCTTGGCACCCTTCCACTCATTGTGGCGGCACCATTTGTCGGTGTAGGCGTACCAGTCGGCGCGGCCCGTGAGGCGGTAAGCCTCCATGTTGCCGGTGTGGTAGGCGGCATGGTCCCAGAAGGAACGCACGTAGGGGGTGTTATGCTCCTGCCAGTAGTTGTTGGCCTTGATAATCATGTCCAAGACTTTGCCGGAGCGCTGGGTGGCTTCAGTAAGAGGTCCGCCGTCGTAGGATAGTTCATCGGCGTGGATTGGGAGGGGTTGCGACATAGTCGCAACAAACAGGACAAGAAGGGAGAGTAGCTTTTTCATAGTTATTTTGTTCATATTATTATTTTTCACTTTTCATTCTTTCACTTTTCATTCTGCTTTCAGCAGGGGCATGTATTTCTGCACGGCTTTCTTGACGAGGGCGAGGGCTTCGTCCATGGTGCCCCAGACTTCGCCGCCGGCGGCGTTCTTGTGGCCACCGCCGCCGAAGAACTCGGCGGCCATCTCGTTGCAGGGGAAGTCATCGACGCTGCGGAGGCTGACGCGGATGCAGGGGTGCTCGGTGTCCTCGCGCAGGAAGATGGAGAGCTTCATGCCCAGGATTTGCAGTGGCAGGTTCACGAAGCCTTCGGTGTCGCCGTTGAGGGCACCGAAGCGGCGGCGCTCGGCGTTGGTGAAGGTCATGATGGAGGTGTGCGCCTTCTTCCACACATCGAGCTTCACATAGAGCAGGTAGCCCATGAGTTTCATGCGGTTGGGGCTGTAGGTGAAGAAGATGTTGCGGTAGATCTTGTCTTTGTCGATGCCGCAGGAGAGGAGGATGCTGATGAGCTCATAGATCTCCGGGCGGTTGCTGGCGTAGGTGAAGGCGCCAGTGTCGGTCATCATGCCGGTGTAGATGGAGGTGGCTTCAGACCCCTCTAAATCTCCCCGTAAGGGGAGACTTTTGTTTCCACTTGTCACCTCTGTACACTGTTTACTCCCCTCCCTCACGGGAGGGGTTAGGGGGTGGGTCTCCAAAAAAACTCTCAGCAGCACTTCGCAAGTGGAGGAGAGGTCGGGGTGGGAGATGACGAGGTCGGCGATGTCCGGTTCAGGATTGAGATGGTGGTCAATCATAATGCGGGGGGTGGGGTGGTCGCGGACGACATCGCCGAGGGTGGCCATGCGCTTGAGCTCGCCGTGGTCGCACATGATGACGAGGTCGGCAGCTTCCACGACGGGGCGCACCTCCTCTTCGTGACCTTCATAAATAAGGATTTCATTCGCGCCCGGAATCCACTTGAGGAAGTCGGGGAAGATGTTAGGTGCCACGATATGAATGTCGGCTTCGGGGTAGTGGCGACGGAGCCATGAGGCCAGTGCCGTCGTGGAGCCAATGGCATCGCCGTCGGGGCCACGGTGGCAGGTGATGATGATGTGGCGGGCAGCGGCGAGGAGCTGATGCCAAAGGGAGATTTGCTCTGGGGTAAGGAGAACCTCACCCCCCAACCCCCTCTCCAAGGGGCGAGGGGGAGTGGATACTGCAGAATTTGAGGAAGAGTTGTTTGAGATAGTATGTTGGGATTCCATATATAAAAAATTGCAAAAGTATATATGCCTCCTCGCCCCTTGGAGAGGGGGTTAGGGGGTGAGGTCTTTCCATGCGGGAGGCTCTACGCCGAGGAGGTGCTTGACGAAGAAGTCGAAGCGCTTATGTTCGCCATAGGCTTCGCCGACGGTGTGGTGGGCGCCGGGAACGACAACGAGCTCGAAGGGCTTGTTGGCCTTGATGAGGGCATCGGCGACCTGCATGGTGCTGGCAGGATCGACATTGTCATCCAGCTCGCCCACGACGAGCATCAGGGGACGCTCGAGGCGGTAGGCGTTCTCGACATTGGAACATTCAATGTAGGAAGAGTCCACTGGATAGCCCATCCACTGTTCGTTCCACCAGATCTTATCCATGCGGTTATCGTGGCAGCCGCAGGCGCTGTAGGCGGCCTTGTAGAAGTCACCGTGGAAGAGGACAGCCGCGGTGCTCTCCTGACCGCCGGCGGAGCAACCATAGATGCCTACGCGGTCGATGTCCATATAGGGATATTTGGCTGCAGCGGCCTTGATCCACGCGATGCGGTCGGGGAAGCCGGCGTCCTTGAGGTTCTTGTAGCAGACTTCCTCGAATTTCTTGCCACGGTTGCTGGTGCCCATGGCATCGAGCTGTACGACGATGAAACCGAGCTCGGCGAGGGCGGTGGTGTAGTAGTTGGAGGGCTGGAAGGACTTGGGCGTGTAGCTGTCGCCCGGACCTGCGTAAATGTATTCGATGATGGGATACTTGCGCGTGGGGTCGAAGTTGGAGGGGCGCTGGATAATGCCCCACATGGGAGTGACGCCGTCGCGGCCGGGGGCCACGAAGACCTCGGGGGCTGTCCAGCCATCTGCGAGGAGGGGAGTGATGTCGGCTGTGGCGAGGATAGACCCACCCCCAGCCTTGCCCGTCCTCAGCAGAGGAGTTCTGCTTCGGTCACTCAGGACGGCTTGACATTCAGTCAACCCGTTGACACCTTCGCTACCCGTGAGGGAGGGGAGTCCTGCGGACTGAATGGATCTTACCACGGTAACGGGCGCCGTATCGACGGTGGAGTAGGTGTCGATGAGGGCGGTGTAGTCGGCATTGAAGCGGGCGTTATGGTTGGCAGGTTCGGGGGTGAGGTCCACGAGGTTCTTGCCATCAAGGCCGATGCGGTAGTAGTGGATGTGGTAGGGGTCTTCGTCCTTGTTGCGGCCGTTGGCGGTGAAGAAAATGACGCCCTGTTCCTCGTCAACGTGGAGGACTTTGCGGACACACCAAGGGCCCGAGGTGAGGACTCTCCCCCCGCCCTCCCTATGAGGGAGGGAGTGGTCACCTTTGCTAGTAGAGGATAACTGTTTTCGATGGATTCTGCTCCCTCCCTTATAGGGAGGGCGGGGGGAGAGTCCGGTTTCGAAGATGTAGAGATGCGGATAGCCGTCCCGCTCGGAGAGCCAGAGGATGATGCTGTCGCCGTAAAGGTCGCGGCGGAAATAATTGGAGTAGCGGACATATTTCTCCTCGCGCTCTTCGATGAGGGTGCGGAGGGGGACTGTCTCGGCGGCAAAACCGCCAAGCGCACTCGAGGAGGGGGTGGGCTTGCTGGCGGAAGCGGTGGGCTTGCTGGCGGAAGAAGGAATCGGCTTACTGGCGGCAGGGATGGGCATCTCGTAGATGCGGTAGAGCTTATGGCCTCGCTGGTTGTATTCGAAGCGGATGCCGCGTGAGTCCTTGCGCCAAGAGGGGCCGCTGAGGCTGTACTGGTTGGCGATGAGTTCGGGGGAGGGGGTGACGGCCCTGCCTGTGGCGACCTCGAAGATGTAAGGGGTCTTCTGCGCTAGCTCATCGCCGGGTTTGGCATACTCCTGTTTGTGGAGAATGGGCTGGAGCTGGTCGGCGGGCGAGGATTCCACGTAATAGACGTAACGCTTCTCAATGGGGCGGATGCGGTTGACGGCTACGTAGCGGCTGTCAGGGCTCCATTGGATATAGCTGCTGAAATAGTGGCTGAGGGTGCCTTCCGTGCTGAGGGCACGCGCTTGGCTGCCGTCGGGCTTGGCGACATAGACGTTGTCGTTGCGGATGAAGGCCACGAGGGAGGAGTCGGGGGCGAGGACAGGGTCGCCACCGCGCTCGTCATCGGTCTCCATCCAGTGGCGCTGCTGACGGCGCTTGGAGGGGTTGGCGATGAAGCGGGTGGTCGCGGCGGACGTACCGCCGCGAACGGGGCCGTGGCGGCGGTCATGGCGGGGGGATTCTTCGATGGGGCGGGTGGCTGTGGTGTCGGCGAGGGTGATGGTGCCGTCGGCGTTGACCTGGCCAAAATGCCAGACGCCGAGGGCACCATCGGTGAGGTGGTACTGGAAGCGGCCATCGGAGAGCCAGCGGGCATCATCCACGTGGTTCAGCACCTTTGACCAGGTGAAAGTACGCTGCAGGGAGTAGGCGCGGTTGTAGTCATCCACGGTGCCCTGAGCGGACAGGGAAATGATAAATGATAAATGATAAATAATAAATGATAAATATCGCTTCATTGTCACTTTGGGGCTTTGGGTGAAGCGGCGGTGTGGCCGTCGATGATTTGATCGGAGATGCGGAGTTGGGCGGGCGTGGCATCATTCTTGATGACCTTGGCGAACTCCTGCGGCTTGATGGTGACGGGGCCACTGAGGAACTCGGGGATGTTATAGCTGCGCATGAACTCGCGGTGGTACTGCGGGTTGTCCTGCGGGAGTTCGAAGGGACGCGAGAAATGGCCCTTGCCGTCGTGGTGGGCGATGAACGGGCGTGTGAAGTTTCCATCATCGCGACGCGAGGAGAAGATGACCCAGGCACCGTTGCTGGACCAGCAATGCCAGCTCTCCACATCGGGGGAGTTCAGTTCGTCGATGCGACGAATCTGTGCGGGCAGGGGGTGCAAGGCGCCCTGTGCTTCGTTGAGGCTATCGATGGCGGCATCGCGTTCGATGTTGTTGGCGAGGCGGGCCAGGATGTCTGCGGGCAGATTGTTCTCGTTGTAGCGTGTGACGGGCGTGGGCTCCACAGGCTCAGCTTGTGTGAGGTCCATCAGGAAGAGGTCAGCATCGTTGTGCCAGATATGGAAGACACCGAACTTACCCTCGGTGAACATTAGCCAGCGGCCGTCGGGCGAAACGCGGGGAAGGGTGACGCTGCGGTTGCGGGCTACAGCATCATAGATGAGCTGGCGCGGTCCGAAGGTGCGGGTCTGCTCATCGAACGGCTTGCGGTAGAGGTTGTACTGCACTTCCTTGTAGTTCTTGATGAGCTCGAAGTCCATCTGCACGGTGTCGCGCTTTTCCCAATGGGCGCTAACGTAGTAGATGTACTTGCCGTCGGGGCTCCAAAAGGGGAAGCAGTCGAAGTCGGTGGTGTCGCGTGTGATGGGCGTCACGGTGTTGGCTTCGAGGTCGTAGAAGATGAGGTTCGACTTGGTGTCCTGCACCTCAATCTTTTGTACGTCGCGCGTGTGGAAACTCTGGCCGGTGTTGTTGGTGGAATAGACAATCCAGGGCTTTGTGGGATGCCATGTGGGATAGACACCGGCGGAGATGGTGCTGTCGGTCTTGAGGTTGACTTTCTCGAGCTTGCCATCGTAGGCGATGACGGTGCCGCCGAGGTACTGGCGCACATGAAACTGTATGCGATTGGGGTTGTACCACTGTGCGTGGTGACAGTTGATGCATTGACCGTCCTTCTCATCGCTGTTGATCATGTTGCCATAGATGAGGCGCTCGTCGAAGTTCTCCAGACAACGCTGGTTGAGGGTGAGGTCCTCGTAGGTGACGTAGGAGGGCGAGATGAGGCGGTAGGAGATGTAGGGGTCGATGCTGTCTGCCGAGACCGTGATGTCGAAGGGCTTCTGGCGTTGCCATTGACCGTTGTCCTTGATGAAGACCTCGATGCTGATGGTGCCGTCGGCAGCGAGGGCTCGCTCCACCATCTGATGCCAGCGCTTCAGCCCTGGGCGCACATCCTCGCCGCCAAGCGTCCATTCCTCGCCGCCGGCTGTGAAGCGGGTGACGAAGTCGGTGACTTCAGCATCGTGATCGATGTGAAAGTGGAGCGGAGCAATGTTCACGGGCACGATGACACCGATGTAATCGGGGTAAATGGTGGGGGATGCGTCAGCCTCAACGAATTGCTCGGGGACGGAGGGGGAGGAGCAGGCTGTGAACAGAAAGACCCACCCCCAGACCCCTCCCGTGAGGGAGGGGAGAAGCTGGCGTGAAGTTAAATGATGAAATACTGAAGAAAGAAGATGATTCATGATGTGATAACTTACTGTTACCCCTCCCTCACGGGAGGGGCTTGGGGTGGGTCTAATTTGTCTTTTGATTTCTCACCAGGAAGTAGAAATAGTAGAAAGTACCTCCGAACTGGGGATAGAAAGCGACGGCTTTCTGCTCCTCGGTCATGGGGCCGCACTGCTCATTGAAGCGCATGAAACGCTCGTAGGTGTCGCGGATCTCGGGGTCGAAGGGCATACGGCTGATATCGACTTTGTCCTCCAGATGGCCGTAGAGGTAGGCGGCCTCCTGGTAGTGGCGTGGCATGTGGCGCTCGGGATTCATGGTGGCGAACTTCATGAAGCGGGGCCAGAAGAGGTCGATGTCCTTCATGATGAGTGCGCAGATGAGTGTCATCTCCTGGAAGAGCGGGTCGTCGCCATTACCTTTGGCAAAGGTCTGCAGCAGGTACATCTCCACAAGCGTGTTGTCGCCGTCGAGGCGGTCGGGGTAGGTCATCATGTGGAGGATGGGCGCGAACTCCTTCATGCTTTGTTCGTCGAGGAGGGGCTTTCCTGCCTTGGCGGAGGCTTCCAGCTTGTCAAGGTCAAAGGCTTCGGGGGAGTCGAGCAAGCGCTCATACCGCTCTGCCCACTCGCGGTGGAAGGTGGTCTTCTTCAGCAGGTCGAGGTACTTGCGGGCTACGGCCCATTCGTGGTTGAGCATGGAGGTGCGGGCCATGAATTTCAGCGTCTCGGCCTTCCAGCCGAATTCTACGCCGTCCTCCATACACCAACGGTAGCAGAAGTTCTCCTTGCCGTAGTGGTAGTAGATGAGCTTGCCGCCCACCTGTGTGATCCGCACCTTCCACGGGGCATTCTGCGGCGTGGCGCCTTCGGGGTAGTTAAACATCTCATCACCGGCACGCCCTAGACGGAAGAGGGCGAGGTTCTTGTACAAAATCATCATGCGTGTGGGCTTCACGTCGCTGCTGCCGTCGCGGGAGATGGTGAGCACACGCTCCCAATCCAGTTCCTCCACGGCGCGGTTCATGGCCAGCTCCTTTTGGAAATTAACATCGTGGTACCAGGCTTCGCTAACGCCGACGATGGCGGCGAGTAAGAGTACGATGGTTGCTAAGCCCTTGGCCCACGGGCGCAGCTTCTTGGCGAAGGCAAAGCCTTCACTCGCACTCAGTGCAATGAGCACGATGAAGGCGGCAATGATGGCGTAGTAGGGGATGCGGTACTGCTCGAAGCTCTCTGCGCTGTAGCGGAAGGAGGGTAGGGCTGCTACATAGAGGAAGGAGCGCTCCGTCATCTCAAAGACCAGTTGGTAGTAAATCTGCGGGATGATGGCAATGAGGACGAGGGAAGGGAGAAAGTTTAAAGTTGAGAGTTTAAAGTTTAAAGAGGAATCCTTCACCCTTGGGAATAATCCTAAGAGCCCTGTTGCCCCTAAAGCCCAAGCCCCGAAGAAGGGATAGCCGGCGATGCAGACGATGGCCATCCAGCAGAGGCGCGCCCAGCGGGCTGCTTTTTCAGGAAGACGGTCATCGAGCAGGCGTTGTATGGCGAGGCAGAGGGTGGCAAAGAGGACGCCCACGGTGGGCACAAAGAGATGACCCTGCAGCTTCTGGTAGTAGATCCAATAACCTGTCTGCACGAAGCAGGCCATGAGGGCGAGGGGCACAAGAACCGTCAGTGCCATCCACGGTCCTTTCAGACGATAGATCCATGCCAGCAGAAGACAGATGATGAGCCAGAGACCGCAGAGGATACCGACGCCGAGCCAGGGGTGGAAAAAATACTGCGTGAGATAGGTGGCACACCAAGAAGCTGCGCCACCCGGATATTGCATCATCGTCTTCCAATAGAGTCCGGTGGGAAGCCATAGGTTCAGTTCCTGGGCCCGCAGTAGCATTTCGCTCTCTGAAAGGACCAGCTTGAAGCCTGCCACCAACAACAAACCGATGACGGGTAGCCACCATAAAGGCCCACCCCCGACCCCTCCCGTGAGGGAGGGGAGAGGCTGGCGCGTTGCATTATTTTTTCCTTTCTTCATCAGAAATTATCTCTTTATCTTCTTTATCCTCCTCTCCCTGCCCTCACGGGAAGGGAGAGAGGGTCTTTATTTATTTGCCTTTACAATATATGTGAAGCTGTGGTTCTTGTACTTGGGAATGAAGCGGTCTTGTGGCCATGCGCCCCAGCTGGTGACGCAGCCGAGACCCATCTGGAAGGCACGCACCTGCACGACGGTGTAGTCGCGGGCGATGAGGTCGCCGCTATGGCTCTGGTGAGCGTCCTTGCGGGGGCCATCGTCGAGGTCGCTGATCTCATAGGGCATTGCAGACACCTCCATGGGGCCGCAGGCTTCGAAGGTGACAGCGGGATGAGATGCGTCGCCTTCCATGCGCCACCAGATGATGTCGCAGTGGTTGCCGCTCTCCTGCGGACGAACGTAGCCGTCCCAGTATTGCTTGCTGACCTCGCCGCCATAGATGTCCATGAAGGCGTTGTCCTTGCGGTCGCAGTAGTTCTCCACGGGGCCGCGACCGAAGTAGCGGACATTGCTGTAGGCTTTGTTCAAACGCCAGGTCATGCCCATGGCGTACATCTGCCAGCCTTGGTGGTCTCCGGCTTTCAGGTTCTCGGTGACGATGAGCTCGCCCTTCGGGGTGAGGACGTAGGTCATGATGAGGTCGGCATCCACGGCATCGCAGTGATACTGCACTACTACCTGCTTGCTCTGGTTGTCGAGGTCGGTGCATTCCATGGATGCCTTGTTCCAACGCGGGTTCTTCCAAGCGGAGAAGCTGTTCTGCATGCCTGCGCCGTAGTCGTTGTCGGTGGGAGCGCGCCAGAAGCTGGGCTCTACGCTCTTGCGGTCTTCGAGCACGGACTTGCCGTCGATGTCGAAGTAGTCAATATTACCGGTCCATTTGTTCCATGTCACGCTGGTGCCATTGGCAGAGAGGGTGAGCCAAGCCTTGGCTTCATCCTTGCTGACAGCTTCAGGTTGTTGAGCTAACACATTACCCTTCTTGTCAACAGCGGGAGTGGGTTTAGCGGCGGTCATGACAGCGTCAGCTGAGGGGAAGGTGTAGGGTTGCAGTTCAAACTGTGCCTTGGCGATGACCTCGCCTTTCTTGAGGAGGCCGCGGTCGGCTTTGAGGGAGAAGAAGACATCCACGGCAGCCCATTGGTAGCCATTGACGAGTTGCTTGAGCTGTGACAGCATCTGCTCGGGAATAGTGAAGTGCTTGCGCTGCTGGGGAGCGAGGTTGAGGGCCTGGGGATAAGTGTAGCGCTCGCTGTGCATCTGCTGGCCGTCATAGGCGTTGGCGACCACCGTCACCTCGACATCGTCGAGCGAGCGGAAGAAGTACTCGTTGTAGAGTTCAACTTCACCGTCTAACAAGGTCTTGCCTTCGGGAACGGTGACCCAGATATCTTGATAGTAGTATTGCACCTCATAGGCATGGGGGTGGAGGCGTCGGTCGGCAGCGATGACGCCGTTGCAGTTGAAGTTGTGGTCGGTGGCGGGATAGCGGCCGAAGTCGCCGCCGTAGGCCATGATCTCCTTGCCCGTTACGCGGCTCTTGCTGCGCATGCCCTGATCGACGAAGTCCCAGATGAAACCGCCTTGGTACTTGGGGTACTTGCGGATGATGCGCCAATACTCAGCGAAGCCGCCCATGCTGTTACCCATGGCGTGGGCATATTCACACTGGATGAGCGGACGGGGATTGTCGCCCTGGGCATACTTCTCGCAGTTGCCATAGCCGTAGTACATGGGGCAGAAGATGTCGGTCTTACCGTTCTGGCCGGCCTGCTCATACTGCACGGGACGTGAAGTGTCGATGGCCTTCACGGCATCGTAGGCATCCTCGAAGTTCTTGCCGTAGCCGGCCTCGTTGCCCAGGCTCCAGAAGATGACGCTGGGGTGGTTCTTCTGCACCTGCACATTGTGCTGGTTGCGCTCGATATGTGCTTTGTTGAAGATGGGGTTCTTGGCGAGGGTTTTGTCGCCATAACCCATTCCGTGGGTCTCGATGTTCGTCTCGGCAACGACGTAGAGACCATACTGGTCGCAGAGGTCATACCAGCGAGGGTCATCGCTGTAGTGGCAAGTGCGCACGCCGTTCATGTTCAGCTGTTTCATGATCTTGATATCCTCAATCATGCGCTCGATGCTGACGACATAGCCACCGTCGGGATCCAGTTCATGACGGTCGGCACCCTTGATGAGGATGGGTTGGCCGTTGACGAGCAGCTGGCCGCCCTCAATCTTGATGTTGCGGAAGCCTACGCGCTGGGTGGTAGCCTCGACGAGGTTGCCCTTCTTGTCCTTGAGGGTCAGGGTGAGGGTGTAGAGGTTGGGAATCTCAGCGCTCCAGGCTTTGGCATTGTTGACCGTCAGGTTGAGGGCAGCGGACGAACCGCTGCCAACGGTGCTGTGGGCGCTGCCAACGGTGGCGGAGGCGGTACCTGCGGGGCGGCCTGCGGGGTCGGTGAGAGCGAGGTCCACGGTGTAGCCCTTGGCGGTGGGGGCGGTGATGTCAACAGAGAGTTGTCCGTCTTTGTAGTTGTTTACGAGGTCCTGATGAACGAAGATGTCCTGGATGTGTGCCTTCGGGCGGGCATAGAGATACACCTCGCGGGCGATGCCTGTGAAGCGCCAGAAGTCCTGATCTTCGAGGTATGAGCCGTCGCACCAGCGCATGACACGCATGGCGATGAGGTTCTCCTTGCCAGGGGTGAGGTACTTGGTGAGGTTGAACTCAGCCTCCATCTTGGAGTCTTCGGCATAGCCCACTTCCTTGCCGTTCACCCATACCTGCAGGTTGCTGGTGGCGGAGCCTACGTGGAGGTAGATCTCCTGTCCCTTCCATGCGGCAGGAACGGTGATGGTCTTGCGATAGGAGCCCGTGTAGTTGTTGCGCTCCTCTACGTAGGGAGGGTTGCTGTTGAACTGGGTGTCCCATGCGTAGCCCACGTTCTTGTAGATCTTGTCGCCGTAGCCGTTGACCTCAAAGAGGCCGGGAACAGGGAAGTCCACCCATTTGGAGTCATCGAAGCCAGGGAGGAAGAAGCCTGCGGGCGCCTCGTTGTGGTTCTTCACGAAATGGAAGCGCCACATGCCTTCAAGGGAGAGGTAGCGGTCGCTCTTCGTCTTGTCGTTCTTAGCGGCCTTGTCGGCGCTCTCGAAGGCGAAGAAGCTGGCGCGCGGTTTCTCGGTGTTCACGCGAGTGATGTTGGGATTCAGCCACGGCTCTTTCTGGTTTTGAGTTTTCGCCGTAGCGGCACAGAGTTGCGATGCTATCGCAACAAACAGGACGATGAGATTCTGTTTCATTGTGTTCAAAGTGATTAGTTAGTCAAATGATGGTGCGAAGATACGGAAAAATCGCCATTCGCGCCAAACTCTTTGTCCTAAAAAAACTGAAAAAAGAAGGAATCGGCTGTCTGGGCGATTCCAGACAGCCGATTCCTATCTATTATGAGGCTTTCTCAGCGAGAGAATGCGTCTATTTATTGGGAAGTTTGAAGTACCAGTTGTCGCTGTTCTGCAGATGGCTATACAGGGAACTGTTGGTGGTGCCGCTGCGCTCGGAAATCATCTTAGCGACGCGATCCACACCCTTCTGACCACCAATCATACGGCTGTAGCAGAGGAGGTCGAAGAAGCGGTTACCCTCGAAGGCGGTTTCCAGACCCATCTCCTCCAGGATGAGGGAGGCGATTGCTTCCTGCACCTTGCGCTTGTTGGCGGGGTCGTAGATCTCCTTTTCGCTTAAATCCGTGGTGGCGCCCTCATAGCGCTTCCTCATGCGGTTGATCTGTTCCACATAATTGTAGTGGGTGCCATAGGTGCCATCCTCATATTCACCGTAATTAACTTCTTCCAACTTGAGGAGACCGCAGCCACGGGCATGGATACCCATGGTCACCGCACCGGAGTTGGGATTCGGATCCTCGCGAGCTTGGTAAATATTGTACTCGGTCACGCCTGTGTAGTACGTAAATTCCTTATTGCTGTCATCACCTTGCAGGTAGTTCGTCTGGAAGTTCAGGAAGGGAACACCGCTGGCGGCCTCTGCCTCTTTCTGGCCGATGTACTTGCAGATGATGCCGGTCTTAGCCTGTAGCTCACGTGTGGTGGTTTCTGCGACCATGTGCAATCCGACATAGGCCATGGTGTCTGCGTGGGTCGTCAGGGGTTCCAGACCCGGATGGAGCATGTCATCGAAGAACTGCTTGTAGTCGGTATAGATGACGGGGGAGGTCTCCGCGGTTGCGGTGGTCGGGTCGTAGAACGTGAAGGCTACGGAAGGATCGTTGGGGTTCGGTTCGGGAGTAATCGGATTGCCGAGTTCATCCTCGTCGGTCGGGTCGTAGTACTCAAACTTGACGAAGTCATAGGAGTTCTCATCCTTGGGAACCCAACCGTCGGAACCTACCAAGCCGTGACGGAGGATGGCGAAGGCATAGCCCGGGAAACCAGCTCCGTTCAGCGCCTCCGCAAAGCGCAACCAGATGTTGGCCTTGCGGTAGATGATGGGATAGGTGCTGGAGAAGTCTCTCTGCATCTGACGCTTTTCGGGATTGTATCCTTTGACTTTAATGTTTTGCTTGACGACGAAGCTGATTTCATCGGTGCTGCCCGTCTTGCTGTCGGCATCGGTGTCCGTAGTCATGCGGTAACGGACATCACCGGCATTCAGATAGGTGTTACATCTCGGTGTGCTTCCCACATAGACCTCGTGATCCTGCAGCTTGTTCAGGTTGGTGTATGCTTTGGAGGCATCCAACTGGTGCTGGTAGTTGCGCTCAAGGTCGATGGTACCCGTGGCGACACTGTCGCCCGTCACGGAGAGCGTCTGATCGAAACCGAAGAGCTCGTTCATGGCACGGAAGACGATACCGTTCAGTTTGTTCTTGGAGGAGGGAATGACGGTCACCACCTCATTGGACATACTGGGCTTGTAAATCGAGTAGAAGATACTTTCCCAAGAGGTTTGGTTAATCACATAGTATTGCTCCGTACTTTGGTTCTTATTGAAGCGCGCATAATAGCGATTCGGATAGAGCGGGCCGCCGCGTTCGGAATTCAGGTAGTTGTAGTAGTACTGTGCTGCCTGTCGGTAGTCGGCTTCAGAGCCCTCGCCTTGTGCGCGGAGGAGCCAGATGTCACCCAGCACCAGGTCTTGCGGGAAGATGCACTGCGAAGCGTAGGCGATGATGTTGCTGCCGCCATAAGATCCGTAGTCGGGGTAGGCGATGACATCGGAGGGATCATCGGCAAAGAGGGATGGGATGTGGCGCAGTTCATCCAGCATCTTCACGGCATTGGAGGTGGCAAGGGTGTTTGCATCCACATATTGTGTGGATTGGCGGAACTCCTCCATGTCAGCTGTGGAGAGCATGGGCTTCTCGAAGTACGGTACACGGCCGTAGGTGAGGACCAGCTGGAGGTAGGCCCATGCGCGGATGGCCACCACCTGAGCGTACTCATTCCTCATGATAGGCTTGTTGAGGCCCGAGAGGGTGGTGATGTCAGCCTGGCTGATGTAGGCATTACAGGAGTTGACGATGTGGTAGAAGTCCGCAGCCTTCAGGAAGCGGTTGGCGCCGTCAGCGGTATTTCCGCTCATGCCGAAGTTGAGGATGGCGCTGATGGAGTCGCTCACGTATTCCGTGCCGCTCACCATGTCACCACGACATTCGCCAAGAATGACATAGCGCTCAGCTACCTGCTGCACGCTCTTGTAGATACCCCAATAGCTGTACAGCGTATCCGAAGCCACTTCTTCAATGCCGACATTGCGGTCCATGTCGCCTGTCAGCATATCCTCGCAGGAGGTGATTCCAACGGTCGTCAGTGCGAGGAGTGTCAATGCAAAGATATTCTTTTTCATCATGATGTCATGTTAGAGGTTAATGGATACGCCTACGTTGAAGCTACGACCGGAGGGCAGGAGACCCGTGTCGATGCCTTGGTAGAGGCTATGGTTACGGGCACTCATCTCGGGATCGGTGCCCAGGTACTTGGTCAGCGTGAACAGGTTATTGCCTTCAGCCCATACCTTCAGACCCTGGATGTAGTCGTTGCGCAAGGGAATGACGTAGGTGAGGCGTACGTTCTTCAGCTTCAGGTAGCTGCCGTCCTCAATCCAGCGGTCTGACATACGCTCGTTGTTGCGCCAGTCGTCGCAGTCAGGATAGCACACCTTGGGAATATCGGTCTGCTGACCTTCATACGTCCAGCGCTTCATCAGGGCCGTGGTCTGGTTGTAGGTGGTGTTGCCGCCTTCGAGGATGCTGCGCTGGTAGTTGTAGATGTCGTTGCCCAAGGAGTACTTGAAGATGACATCCAGACGCAGGTTCTTCCAGGTGAGTGCGGTGAAGATGTTACCGAAGATATCGGGGTTGGGGTTACCTATGACCACGCGGTCGTTGTCATCGATGACACCGTCGTTGTTCTGGTCCACGAAGCGGACGTCACCAGCCTGGAAGGCGTCATAGGGACGGTTCTCGATGCCGGTGGGGTATCTCAGGTAACCATACTTACCAGCGGTGCTGGCTTCTTGATCGCTGGCGAGGACACCGTCTGTTTCCCATCCGAAGAAGCTGCCGGCGGCATAGCCTTCGGCGGTAAGGATGTTATCCACACCATAGATGCTGTTGGTGATACCGTTGACGGGTGTCCCACCTACGGTGAGACCGTTGTTATAAGTCGGCAACTTGGTGATCTCGTTGGTGTAGTGACCTACGCTCAGACCCAATTCCCATTTCCAGTCTTTCTCGTTGATGATGGCACCATTGGCATGTACCTCAAAGCCTCGGTTCTTCAGCTGACCGTCGTTGGTCCAATAGCGTCCGAGACCGGAGATGTAATCAATATCGCTGAGCGTCAGTAGGTTGTCGGTGGTGTGCATGAAGAAATCAACACCTGCGTTCAAGCGGTTCTTGATGAAGGAGCCTTCCAACGCTACATTGAGGCGTGTAGTGGTTTCCCATTGGATGCTGGTGTTCTCGATGTTGTTCAGTACCAGACCGACGGTGTTGGCCGTGACGCGCTGGCTCTCCCAGTAGGTGCGGGAAGCGTAGTAGTCAATGCCGTCGTTACCGCTCTGGTCGAAGCCGGCGGTCAGCTTCAAGTAGTTGATGCCCTTGCCTGGCTTGAACCATTTCTCGTTGGAGATGACCCAACCCAGTTGCAGGCTCGGGAAGATACCCCAGCTCACACCGCCGATGTGGAGGCCGTCCTTCGTTTTTTTACCGAAGCGGCTGCTGGCCTGTGTGGAGAGGGTGAACTCTGCGAAGTACTTGTTCTGGAAGTTGTAGGCTGCATTGAGATAGTAGGCCATGTCAATCCAGTTGTCCTTCGTGCCACCGTAGTTGACGTATGCCATGCTCTTGGAGATATTGGGCAGTTTGTCGTTCTCGTTGTTGTAACCACGGATGAAGGAGTAGCTGTAGTTGTAGTTGTTGTAGCGCCATCCTGCGAAGACCTTGATGTCATGTGCGCCGTAGGTGTTACCCCATTCCAAGCGCAGGTCGTTGTTGATGGTCGTTTCCTTGGTGAACTGCGACTTCAGCACGGAGGAGATGGCTCCCAAATCCTTCAACTGGTACAAGGTCGTACCATTGATGGGGAGGAAGTATTTCTCGTTGTTGCGGTTCAGGGTGTAGCAGAAGCGGTCGCTGATGGCAAACTGCTTGGTGATCTGGTACTTCGGGAAGAAGTTGATGCTGATTTGCGTCAGCTCAGCGTAATTCTTATTTTTGCCCTTGCCGTTCTCCAGGATCCAATAGGGGTTGCGGAGGCTCTCGTTGATGTCGGGATCCAACTCATTGGCGAACTGGAAGGGATTCTGTACCCATTGTCCTAACAAGGCTGTGGAGGCATACTTACCAGCGTAGGAGTCGGAGAGTGCCAGTGCGCCGGTGCCGTCGCTTTGGTAGTAGGCGTAGGGCGACAGGAAGGGTGCTTGCAGGAGACCCAGCACGTTCGTGGAACCGATGTTCTGCATGGAGTAGTCTTCACTGAAACCGGTGTCCAGCACATTGAAGCTGGTCTGGTTGTAGGCGATGTCCAGTCCGGCACGCAGCTTCGAGAAGATCTGGATGTCGGTGTTGAAGCGCAGGTTCAGACGGCTGAAGTCATTGCCTTTGAGGGTGGATTTGCCGTCGGCATAGCCGAGTGACAGGGCGTACATACCGATGTCATCACCACCTTCCACGCTCACCTTATAGTTCTGTACGAAGGTGTTGCGATAGAGGTCTTCCTGCCAGTCCGTGTTGTTGTGGAAGATCTTGTAGTAGTAGTTACTGCTTTCGGGGGCGTCGTTCAGGAAGGTGTATTTGCTGAGGCTGCTGGTGGCAGACTCACGCACCTCCCTCACCGTACCTGCCAGCTCACTGATGTAGTTGCGGTAGGCGGGGCCGTCCATCATCTTGATCTTGCTGGGCACCAGCTCTGTGCCGCCATAGACGCGGACATTGATCTTAGTGGCCATGCTGTGACCGCGCTTGGTGTTGATGATAATCACACCGTTGGCACCCTTGGCGCCATAGAGGGCGGTACCGTTCTTCAGCACTTGGATGCTTTCCACGTTCTCCGGATCCAGACCTGCTAGCAGGTTGTTGTAGAAGCCTTCGTGGAGGCTGGTACGGTCTTCTTCGAGATCGACCATATTGCCATCGATGATGAACAGAGGCTGTGCGTTGGCATTCAAGGAGTTGACACCGCGGATGGTCATGTAGGCTCCTTGCGCGAGCAAGCCGCTGCGGTTGACGGAGTGGATATCACCGGCCAGCAGGTTCTGGATGTCGGTCTCGATGCTGAGGGAACTCGTCTCGCTGAGCTTGACTTCCTTTTGTGCCAGAATCGAAGTGCCATCGGTGTAGTAGGTCTTGAACTTACTGCTCAGCAGGCGGGCATCTTGGTCTGTCTCGCCTTTGATGGCCATTTGCAGGATGTTGTACTCGGGTGCTTCCACGATGAGGGCATGGCAGAACTCCGGCACTTGCAGCTGGTAGCTACCATCCTCTTCGGTCAGCGTGGAATACTTCGGCAGTTGTAGGGCCTGTACGCGAACACCACTCATGGGTTCTCCCGTGGCATCGTCCACAATGCGTCCGGCGACCGCTTTCATGGGATACTCCTTGTCTGCCTTCTTGGCCGAGCGTCGTTTCGCCAGGGCGATGCTGTCTGCCTCGGCGCTATTGTCAACGAAGTTCTCGTCGAACATATCCTGTGCCATCACGGTCGTCCAGCTTCCGCCAATGGCGAAGAGCAGGCATAGTCCCAAGCGGATGGCCGTATCATTGAAATGTGTGAAATAGGATTTCATACGTGTCATATCAGAAGGTTTAAATACTCACGTTATTCTTCATTACTCTGCTTGGGGCGTAGGATGATGCGATCCAAATTAAAGCGGGCCTGATAGCCTTGCTTCTGCAGAGAAGTCGTAATGCGGTTCGACGCAATCTTGATGGTAGGATAAGCCTTGGGCAGATTACGGTAGGAGAAGGGGAAGGTGAGGATGTCGTTCATCCAGAACGTATCCACTTTCTCTCCTTGATAATCAATATAGGAGGTAGTGCTCGACGTCTCAGGATTGGTCCATTTGAGGTTGGGCGTTGTCTTTTCCTTGAGCGGATTGTCGCTTTCGATGTAGGTGACGGTGACCGTCAGGCGATTCTTCTTGATGGCATCGGGATAGTCCTCCGGATCTGTGCTATTCCGGTAGAAGTCAGGTACGAGTACGATGCCGACCTCGTAATCGGTACCGCTGAGAATCTGGTGATCCTCATCGTTGCTTCTCAACTTGAACGACACTTGTGGCTCACCGCTGGCGCGATAGAAGGACATGAAGGTACCATCCTTGCTCACCGTACCATATTTCTTAGCCAAGTCGCTGCTGTTGTTGATACCCGGGTGCTCATAGTGAGACATATACTGGTAGTGCTCCGTGTCCTTAATTTCGCTGTCAGTGAGGTTATAACGGACATGTTGGAAGATGGCACTGGGGGTCACCTTGACCTCAACGTTGAGGGCGTTGTAGGTAAGGGGATAGTTCCAATGCTCCACCGGGTAGATCAAACCATTGCTGACTTGGATTGGCTGCTTGTCTTCAAAGAGGAGCTTGCGCACATCCTCTGAACCCTCCTTGTCGATCATGAAGGTGTCAGTACGTGTGTCGAAGAGCTTGTACATCGGGTTCTTCAGGAAGGTCTCGACGGTCCAGAAGTCCGGTTGTTCCTTGGTGCGGCGTTGCATGCGGACATTGAAGACGAGGGGTGATACGATGTCCATGGCGATGGCATCGTCCTGCCGCACATCCGAGACATTCAAGATCATGGTAGATTTGGATGTGGCGTTGTCTTTCGGCATATCATCCACCTTAGACATATCGTAGTACGCTTTTGCATAGTTGTACCAGGGCCTCATCTTCGTGGCAGCCTCTTCCCATGCTGCATCTGTGGGGAGCACCATGGCCCAGATACTGTCTTCCTGCTCGATGTTGGCTGCGATGCCCTTGTGTGGCATGGCCCATTCCACGGAGCTGGGCTGATAGGAATAGTAGTACAGGGAGTTGGAGCGAGTATAGACGCTATCTACGTAAATAGGCTCACCCGTCTCCGGGTCTGTGCCTGCCACCGCGCTGAGGTCGGCGTCGAAGTAGAGCGTATCGTGACGGCTGATCCAGTCGTTCAGAAGCGTATAGCCCTTGTTGGCACGGATGTATTCGTAGATGTTGTACGAGAAGGGTATGGGCTGCGCCACGATGTGCATGACACCATTCACCGCACTGATATTGGTCTTGGTCAAGGGGATATCCTTGATTGTCTTGGCCTGACGGTCGAAGTGCGCTTTCTTGTTGTTGATGAACAACACGCGTTCGGGTTTGCCCTGCGGATTGAGTCCGGATGCCACATAGCGGTTGCGGCTGATGTGGTTGCCGACCAGGCGGAGGTATGCATCGTAGGGGTTGCTTTGCAGCAGGGCCTCATATTCCTGCACATCCGCTTGGGTGAAGGTCGTGTTGTCGGGCGCAAACAGCGTCAGGACCTGGTTGCCGTCAAGGACGTTCTTGAAGGTGTAGCCCTCAATCATGTGCTTCTCATCCTTAAAGGCCGGCGTCTTCTCCACAATGCGTGCGAAGTTGGACAGCTCGGGATTGCTGGACAGCAGCGACCACAGCGTTTCTGTTGCGACGCCGCCAGGGCCGCTCTCTTCGGGGATATCGAAATGGTCATCGGTGCAGGAGGTGAAGGCGACCGGCAGGACGAGGCTCCAGACTCCTAAGAGAATGACTTTGGTTAAATTGGTTCGTATCATATGCTTTCGATCGTTTTTAGGTTACCAAATGTCTTCGGGCTCTACAGGGTTGTCATAGACATCCTTGGCGACGAACTCGAAATAGTCCATGAAGAACTGTAGCTCTTCGTCGTCGAGCACGCTCTTGAAGCGGATGTAGTAGGTCTCATCGGGATCCAGATCCTTGCTCACCATGATGCGTCGCGTGACGTTCTCTCTAATGATGCCCAAGTCAGCTGAAGTGGAGGCTCCGCAATGGTAATACTTGGGTCCTTTCATGAAGCCGCGTGCACGCAGGCCTTTGGTGACCTCATCCTGTTCTTCGGTGCTGAGTTTGTCTTCTGCCTTGTAATCGGCCTCTGAGGTGTAGCCGAATGTAGAGGTCTGGTTGCCGTTCTTGAAGCGGTGATATACAAAGCCAATGCGGAGGTCCATGGGGATGTCCTGGGCGGGCAGGTAGTTGGGGTCAGAACCGAAATAGACCTGACACATACTACGCTTTGACGAACCAGAGCTGACACCAAAGCGAATCTCATAATGTCCGCGCTTGGGCACGGGCGGCAACTTCATGGTGAACTCGTACTTACCGATGATGTTGAACTCATCACCCTGATAGTTATGCCAGCCGCGGCTGTAGCCAGAGAGGTAGTAGAAGCCGGTACCGTCGCGCATCGACACGTCGGCCAGGTAGGGATATTCAACGGGGAATCCTACGGTGCCGCCGGTCTTGTGACCTGCTGGTGAGAACTTGTATTTGCCCATCGGACGGCGCAGGTCGTTGTTAATCATCTCGGGGAACATGGCGGCCATGTTGATGCGGATGCGTTCGCCGAAAAGTCGGTTCTGTACGTTTTCGGTATATACCAGCAGTCGCTCAATAGGATAGATGCAGCTGTTCAACAGCTTCTTGTGCTTGGCAGCATCCTCGGCCTGGAACCTGACGCGTACGCCACGGTTCTCGTCTGCTTTGTGATAGCAGAAGGCGCTACCGGGGTCCTTGAACAGTCCGCTCTCGTGGTAGTCGTTGTTGGTGGGGTTGCTCTCATCGCTGAACTGTCCACGTCCGTTTCTGAGGATGGGGAAGCGGTTGAGGAAGATGCCGGCATTGCCGTCGCTGAGCTCGGGGTCTTCCTCGACACTCTCCTTGCTTTGGTAGATTTTCAGCAGGCGGCGCTTACCCATCGTCGTATAGTACTCATAGACAGGTATGGTGTATTGTCCTGCAGTCTGACTGAAATAGTATCCATTCTCATTATAATGGATGACGATATTTTCGGGCGTCAGCTTCTCCGGCAGGATGTGGTAGGTGACGAACTGGTTGACGATGTTGTTCTCATTCGTGTAGTCGTCATCCTGACGTGCATCGGGATAGAGTTGGTTGTCAATCAGGAATTGTTTGATGTCACCCACCTCAATCTGGTTGTAGGTCTTGCCAGGCAGCAGCTCTTCCCAGTAGGCATCCGGCTCTGCAAAGATGGTAAAGCCGTACTTGCGGTGGTCAGGAATGGGACCAGTACCTTCCGCATCTGAGTGCAGGGGCAGATCTTTCACCGCCTTGGTCTTGTAGAGGGTTTCCCACACATCATCCTGTGTCTTGCTGAGGGTGTCATCCAGGCCGCAGGCGAGGATGAGCTTGGCCATCACGATATAGCCTTTCACACCTTCTGCAATCATTTGCCGCAGCATATCACTCATCGTGTCGTTGCTGGGCGCGATGACGGCGTGCACCTCATGCACGCGGCCGTTGAGGGTCTTCACGTCACGGTTCTTCAGGTCAATGAGTGAGACACCGTTGATGAAGACGGAGTCCGTCTGGTCGATATGTGTCTTGTAAAGCTTGCGGTCGTTGAGGTTGGGGAGGGTGAACTCGTCCTCGTCGTTCTGCGAGTTGATGTCGCCCATTTCCAAAACCTGATCGATGTTGCTACCGTCGAGCACGCTGTTATAGACGATGACCTTGCGGACGGAGTCCAGCGTGGCCTCGGAGCGGAAACCGTCCCAGGAAGGCTCGGTGATAATACCTTTCTTATACAGGGAGTCCAGGTAGTCGTAGATGGCTTTGTTGTTGGGCGCGAAGCAGGTGTAGGCACCGCGCGTTGAGAGCAGCTGTGCCACCGTGGAATTGGACTGTTCGCTGATGGGCACCTGATAGAGCAGGCTGACATACTCGGTATAGTTGGGGGCTTCATTGCTATACTCCAGATAGCTCATGATGGTGTAGTCCGTGGCCGTGAATCGGTCCTCGGTGTTGATGTCCTCGGTACACGATATCATATAGACCGCGAGGACTGCCGTGAGGATGCCCCCTATGATTCTACGTATGCTTGTCATATCTTTCATAATCGTATGTATTTCAAGTTAGACAGCTTATTTCGGGATGTCAGTGACCTTCTCACGGCTCCAGACGGGATTCTGGGGGATGAGATAGTGGTTGGCACTCCGCTCACGATAGTAGATGGGACAATACAGACCGTAACGGTTCTGGGTACGGCTGATGAGTGTGGTATATAACTGACTGTAGTAGCTGTTCTTCATGAACGTCTCAATCATGTCCTTGACGCCCTCCGCGCAATCCTTGTATTGCGGCTCACGCGGGTCGTCGTTGTAACCGCCACCGATACGCTCCGCATAGCGTACGAGGTCGAACCAGCGCTTGCCTTCGCCGAGCAATTCGATGAGGCGCTCGTTCATGACCAACTTGATGCAGGCATCCTTGTTGTTATCGGTCGTCTTGTTGCTGAGGCCTGTCGTCTGATCCAGCATGGAACGCTTGTGGATGGCATCCACGATCTTACGGCACTGTTCGTATTCGCCGGTGATGGCATAGGCTTCAGCCATCATCAGCATCACATCGGTCATGCGGTAGAATATCCAGTTGGAAGTGCTATTCGCTGTACCCACGGCGCTGATGACGTCCGTGCACAGATTGGAGGTTGACTTGTCAAAGCTTGCATTCAGCCATTTAGCGCAGTAGTACAGATTACCATTGGTCTTGACTTCCCTGGTGGCTGTAAAGAGATACTTCTCATCCGCGCAGCTGTACCAGGGGCGGCAGTCTTTGTCCAAGAGGTCGGCACCCACGGCATGTCTGACCGCCTCGATGCTGGTGGCTATTTGGAAGTTAAAGTTGGAGTAATAGCCCCAGAGGGTACGTAAGAAATTGCTGTAACGACTGTCCGCAGTGGAGTATTGCAGTTCAAACATACTCTCCTCGCTGTTGCCGGTCTTGAAGATGGAGCTATAGCTGCTGACGGTGATGCTGCTGCTGTTACCATTGTACAGGTTCTGCATATCTTCGTTCTTGATGAGCATGGCATTGGTGAGTCCACTGCCAAAGTCATCCTTCTTATTGACATAGCGGTCGAAGGTGCTGTTGGTGATCTGCTCATTTTGCTTGGCCAGCGCATCCAAGGATTTCTGACCGTACTCAATCACTTTGCGGGCATCATCCAGGACATCGGCCTCGGGGTAGTTGCGACCTTCGCGAAGAGCGCCGCGCCACAGGTGCATCTCTGCCAGTAGGGCGTAGAGGGTGGTGTTGGTGATCAGGCCCTTGGTGTCTTTCTCACTGGGGAAGCGGCTTTTGGCCTGGCCTGCCACGGGGGTGACATCGTTGATGAGCCAGTCCAGGACTTCCATCTGTGAGGTGAGCGTGAAGTCGTGCACGTCCTCATCGGAGTTGATGACGGTGGTGGTGAAGGGGATGTCCTTGAAGGAACGGATGAGGTAGAAATAGTTCAGCGCGCGAAGGCCGGTCATCTCTGCTTTCATCTGTTGCCATTCCGTGGGTGTGAACTGCGGGTCTTTGCTCAGCACTTCCTCGCCGTGAGACAACACCTTATTACAATAGTTGATGGTCGTATAGACACCACCCCAGTCGAAGATACTCATGGTGGAGTCGGGGTTGCCCAGCATGATTTCCTTGTAGTCGTTGCTATTGGGATTATGTGAGTTCCAATGATAGGCATCGGAACGGAGGTCACCCCATACAGCGAGGTTGAGAAGCGTGTTGGACATCTGCATATAGGCTCCGTAGCGGACACCTTCCAAGTCGTTCTTGTCTTCCCAGAAGTTCTCCTCCACCACACGATCCTGTGGGTAGAGGGTGAGGAAGTCATTGCAGGACAGCATACTGAGACAGACGAGTCCCAGGAATGTGATGCTGGAAATGTATGTGATTCGTTTCATATCGCTGTACTTTTAGAATCCCAAGTTGATACTGGCAGTGAAATAGCGCGCACGGGGTGTGCGGTTGGAGTCGAGGGAGATCTTTGACCATCCGTTCGGCGCCACCTCGGGGTCGGTGCCGGTATATTTGCTCCATACCCACAGGTTGTTGGCCGACAGGAAGAGTTTGAGAGAGCGGATACCTGCTTTCTTCAAGATCTTCGGATCAAAGTCATAGCTGAGCTGGATGTACTGCAAGCGCAGGTAGTCGCCATCTTCCACGTAGCGGTCGGTGGGCAGCGCATTGTAGCTGGCGTAGTCGGCCGTGTTCAGCGCGCGCGGAATCTCGGTGATATCACCGTTCTTGCGCCAGCGCCAGGTGGTGGCATAGCTCTGGTTGTCGTTGGCTCGCATGCTTTCTGCATTGTGGCGTGCCCAGTTGACAATCTGGTAACCCGTGCGGTAGTTGAAGCCGGTGTTCAACTGCAGGCGGTCCCACTTCAGCGTGAAACCGAAACCACCATTACAGGCGGGGTTGGAGTTACCGAGATAGACGACATCCAAGCGGTCGATCTGTCCGTCGTGGTTGATATCCTCGTAGATGACATCACCGCCCTGGAAGTCCTTGCGTGAGGAACGGTTGTAGCAGTAGTACATCTTCAAGGGGTCACCATTCTGGTCGGTGAGCATATTGCCATTGGCGTCATAGGCGACGGGGCAGGTGGAGTTCTCGCCACGACGTGCTGCGGCTGCTGCGGTGTTGACGGCATAGTCGTGTACCCAGGTACCATCGGAGGTCTGTTTCCAGTGCCAGCCATCGCCCATCGCCTGTGCTTCAGCTGGTGTCTTACTGTTGCGATAGCCGCCATTGCCGTCGGGAACGCTCTCGACGTAACCATATTGATAATGGGAACTCTGTGTATAACCATTATGCTCGTAGTCGTAGCGATAAACACCTTTGTATTTCAGACCATAGATGGAACCGAAGGCGTTGTTCACCTGAATGAAGCGCAGGGCGTCATACTCCAAGTTGCTGGGCTCTGTGTTCTCATTGGGGTTCAGACCTTCCAGAATCAGGGGATCCATCTCCTCAATCTCGTTGATGTTCTGTGCGATGTTACCACGCAGTTTCATGGAGAACTTACCCACCTTGGCAAACCAGCCTGTGGAGAGGTTCAACTCCCAACCCTTGTTGCGCATAACGCCACCGTTGACCTTGGCCAAGGAGGAGAAACCGTTGGCGGAGGCAATACGCTGGTTGTGCATGATCAGGTCGGAGACCTTATTGTCGTAGAGGTCGAGCTCCATGGTGATGAGGTCATCGAAGAGGCCTACGTTGAAACCGAGGTTCAGCTTACGGGTCTTTTCCCAACGGATAGAACTCAGCGACAGGTTCTCAGGGATAATGATGCTGTGGCCGTTATAGAAAGTGCCGGCTTGATAGTATCTGTTGTATTGGCTGAAGCCGCCACCGCCAGTGTTACCCGTGATACCCCATGTGGGACGTACGGAGAGCATGGAGAGCCATTTCTTGGACCATTTCATCCAGGGTTCGTCGCTGATGTTCCAACGGAGACCCACGAAGGGGAAGGTGCCGAACTTGTTGCCTTTACCGAAGGCGGTGGAACCGTCCCAACGGACGCTCACATCGACATTATACTTACTCTTATAGGAAGCGTGTGCGCGCACGAAGAAGCTGGTCTCGCGCCATTCGCCGTTTTCGGCATTGGCGCCGTTCAGCAAGGCTACGATCGTCGGGTCGGTGACGCCTGTGGGCACGTTCCACAGATTGGTCTCCTGCGTGCTGGAGGAGCCGCTCTTCAACTCCCAACGGGCAAGGGCACTGGCACTCCAGTCCTCATTCTTGAAGTGGGGGTAGAAGGCCAGGTCATGACGTGTGGTGAACTCCAGACTCTTGTACTCTCTGTTACCCACGGTATTGCGGTTGTTATTGAGCCTTCCCTTACCATGTGCGTAGTAGTTGTCACCACCGTACATCCAGTCCATCGTGATGAGGTCGGCGGAGAGGTATTTGTCGTTGGATGTGTTGTAGATGTTCAACTGCACATCACCCATATAGTTGAGTTGGGTGTGGTCGTTGTCCTTGCCCAAGAGCTTGTACTCGATGGCGAACTGCGGCGTGAGGTTGTACTGCTTTTCCTTGTTCCAACCGCCGTAGGCATACGCTACCGGGTTACCATTCTTGAACATGTCATAGAGGTTATAGCTGGTGTAGTTGTAGCCGTACTGGGCATCGTTGTCCGTTGTCAGCTTCACGGGACTCAGAGGCAGCATGTTGAAGTAACGGCCAGTGGGGACGTAAGTCAACTGGCCATCCACCATCTGTGCGGACATCTCGTCGATACTCATGTTCGGCATGGCCTTGTAGGCGCGAGCGAGGATATCGTTCGGGTTGTTCTTGTGGTTGGTGGTGAAGGTCAAGCTGATGTTGGATGTGAACTTGATGCGGTCACTGACCCAGTAGTCCAAGGCGGTCTGTGTGGTGAAGCGGTCGAGCTTCTGTCCGATGATGGAACCTTTGGACTTGTCGTAGCCAGCCGAAATACGGAAGGTAGCCTTCTCACCACCACCGGAGAGGGTGATATACCATTTGTGCTCCTGACCGAACTGGCGGACAGCGTCGATCCAGTCGGTGTTATTGCTGTAGTGGGGGTAGATGTTCGGACGGGTCTGGTCGTAGTTCAACTCCGGCATATTGGTCTGTTGCTGCTGCGGGTTGAAGTAGGACTCCTTCAGCATCATCGTGTAGCCGTCACCGTCGAGCATCTTGTAGCCGTCGGGCTGCCAGGTGCCGTTGAACTTATAGGAGAAGGTGACGTTGGTCTTACCGCGATGACCACGACGCAGCTTGATTTCGATGACACCGTTGGCACCGCGTGAACCCCATTTTGCCGTGGAGGCATCCTTCAGCACCTCGATGCTCTGGATGTCTTCGGGGTTGACGTTGAGGAGGGTAGAGAACTGCTCCTCGTTGTCGAGATCGCCAAAGTCGATGTCCTTGGTGGCATCATCAGGAAGTTCGAAGATGTGGTCGTTGACGACAATCAGCGGCTGTGCGTTACCGTTGATGGTGGTGGTACCGCGCAAGCGCATCGTCGTACCGGAACCGAGGTTACCGGAGTTCTGGACGATATCGAGACCGGCGATCTGACCTTGCAGCGCCTGATCGACAGACTCGAAGGCCATACCTTCCATCTCGTCCATGCTGAATGTCTGGGAGGCACCAGCCAACTCGCGGACAGGGATGGCCAGACCGCCACTCTGCTGCGTTTTCTTGGCCTTGACCACCACCTCAGTCATCTGTTTGGTGTTGTCGGCCAACTTAATTTTAAATACGGTACGCGTACCTATTTTCTGCGCCCAAGGTTTCAGGCCCATGAAGGTGATGGAGAGCGTATTGTTGGGGTCTTTGATGGCGAGGGTGAAGTTACCGTTCATGTCGGTGACGGTCGCACTGACGATACGGTTGTTCTTATCGCGCTCAACCACGTTGGCACCTGGCACGACATCGAAGTCATCCGATACGGTACCGGAGATACGACGCTGTTGTGCACTGGCCGTGACGGCCGTGAAGCACATCGTGCATAGCAGAATCAGTTTGAGGATCTTATTCATGGCGCTTCATTTTTTTGATGCTGGTGGGGGAAGGGATGGAGAATCTCTTGAGGTAGTTGCGGCAGGCTTTCACATCTGCCCAGTCGCCGTCGTAGCGGCCAGTGGGCGTGAGTTCTTTGTGGTTGAGGACACCGTCGATTTGGTGCATGACAGCCGAGCTGGAGCTCTGGAGAACGATGTAGTTCATCTCCTGCTTGCCTGTAGGTGTGGTCTTATCACCTGACATGGTACCGTTCTTATCGTAGATACAGGTCATGTCACGGGTCATGATATTGCGCAGGTTACCAGTGGTGGTGTGAGAGGGACCTCCCACATTGTCATGCACCAAGATGCGTGAACCGTCGCCCGACTTCGTGCGGGACATATAGGCTTTCACGAAGACGCCGTTGACCTGGTCATAGCTGGAAGTGGTGAATTCCTTCTCCGCATGTGCCGTCTTGTCCTCGAAGAAGCTGTTGTCGAGGAAGTGGCAGCGGATGAAGTTGTTCAGGTAGGTCACCATGGTAGTGACGCGGAGGCTGTCCGTGCTTTCCACTTCGGGCAGTTGTGTGTCTGGATCTATTCTGTGTTTCCACACCACTTTGCCGTCGGGATATTTCTTGGGCTCGGGTTCTTCACCCACTTCGGGAATCTCCCACTCGATACCTTCGTTGTAGGCTTCGCGGATGGTGGCCCATGTGGGCAGACCGTTGGCCTCAGCTTCTGCAATGGCATCGTTGGAGGGCACCAGAACGGTGAAGTTATAGTTGCTGAGGAACTTCACGTTGGCGTCAATGGCACCGGCGGACTGACCCACCGCCCAGATGGCGAGGTTGTCAACCTTCAGGCCGCAGTCCTTGATAATATCGCTGTTTCCCGCCATGTCCGTGAGTTCATAGAAGGCTTGACAGTCAGATTCAAATTCGTTGGTCATGATGTAGTAGATACTCCTGCTGGCGGGGATAATGGGGGAGTCGTCGATGGTGAAGGTGTGACCATTGAGCTTCTCCATGGCATTCTTCTCCTCGATGTTAATCTCCAAGGTGCCGGGAGCTTCGGGGCTGCTGGCATAGCCGGAACGTTCGTTCTCCAGCTGGAAACCGCCCTGTACTTTCTTGATGACGTATTTACCTGTTGCAGGATCCAACTCCTTAGTCACCTTCAGGCCGACACCGTTCTTGGCGAGGTAGTACTCATCCTCGTTGTCGATGGGGTTGTCGCCGGTGTGCACGACAGTGTGGCTTTCCAGGATATCGCGGAGACGGTTCAAGAGCTCGACTTCGGTCAGCTGGTCCAAGGTGAAGGGCGCATCAGCAATCGTACCGTTCTCGCGGTTGTAAGCATAAAGGATCTTACCGACTTTGAGGGGCGGGTTGCCTCGGCCGTTATCGGTCATCTCAATGCGGATGACACGCGGATGCTGACTGGTGAAGCTGATGGGGTCGTAGTAGCGCTTGAGGGCTTCGTCGCTGGGAAGGAAGAAGGAGAAGCGGGAGCGCATAGCCATCAGGTAGGCGTAGTAGTTCATGTGCATCTTGTCTGCGGTCGGATCGCTACCGTTGTTGATGGCCCATTGCATGATCTTATTGGTTCTGCGGATGTTCGCCGGACCTGCCACAGATTCGTATTTGGCGGGACCATAGACCTTGTCCATCAGATAGATGACACCGTTGTTGGCGAGCAGGGCAGAGGTGATATGATCGACATCATCCTGTTCGAACATCTCAATCTGCGAGTCGTGGTCGCGCAGCGTCACCATCTTGCTGGGCACGGAGCCGACGAAGGAGTTGAACATGATGACGTTCAGCAGAGCTGACAGGGTGTTCAGCGGTATGCAGTCGATGTTTCTGTACAGCGTCTCCAGGTCGTTGATATCGAAGGTCTTGGCCGTCTGGTCGAGCGAATACTCTTCCACGAGCTGCGAGCCACTACCGCCGATAGAGAAGTATTTCACCAGCGTCTCGTCGGTGGGAACGAAGATGGCGGCCATGTCCTTGCGTTCGTTGCCTGAGGAGAGGGTAAACTCGCTCCATGCGGGATCCAGATACAAGTACGCTTCATCAGGCATCTCCTTGTTGTTGGGACCCTTCTTCCACGTATTACCGCTGGCATTGGTATAGGAGAAATAGCGCTTGGTATAGATAGTCCCGTTGAATTCGGGATGCAGGTTCTTGTAGGCTTCCGTGATGGAGGTGTTGGGGTAGGGCGCTGAGAAGCGGTCAATCATGTGGCTGAAGATATTGGTCTTGCCATTGGTGCGGATGACCTCTGCCATACTTCCCTTGGGAACGGGCAACTTGTCCGTGATGTTTACATAACCGTTCTCAGCCACGCGGTCTTTCTCTACGATACGGGCATTATAGATATGTACGTCATCGGCTGTGCGCGGCTCACCCATGATAATCTCAAAGTCTGAGTCCTCGATGCGAACGTCACCGCGTCCCATGTGCTCACGGGTGAAGTGGATCATCATGTTCCGGCTGTCGTCTGCCACGATGTAAATACCCTTATTGTCCTTGCGGAACTCCTCCCAGAAGTCATAGCCATTGGCGATGTCCTGTTCGTTGTAGGTGTAGGGCACCTGGTCGGCGGGGAGATAGGTGATGGAGTCGAGAACGCTGACCGTGGTGTAGCGGCGCATGTACTGTCCGGGTTCCGGAGCGCTACTTCCCGAGGCCTCAGAGGCGGAGAGGTTCTCCATCACGATGGCGTTCTCGAGCATACTCGCGTGGACCAACAGGTTCTTCTGTGCCGGTGAGAGGTTGGCATAGCTGGTGGCGGTGTGCCAAGGATCGGTAGCGGGGAGCTGGGCGTTCTTCTGGAAGAACTGTTCCCATGCGGCATCATTGGCCATGAAAACGGTGTTGGAACCTGTCTTGCTGAGGATCTCCTTCAGGTTGCGGGCTCCCTCGGTGTTGATGGCGGGGTCTTCCAGCAATTTGAGATAGTAGCTGAATCCTTCGTTTTCCAAGATGGAGTAGATGTTCTCGGACAGCCATTCCGGCTTCTCGTCATCGAGGGTGTACTCATCTTTACAAGCCCAAGTCGTTCCGCAAAGAGCCATTATGCACAGCGCGCGCAACGCATGCGTGCCGAACGAGCTAAAACGGTTTTTCATAAACTTGAAATAGATTTTTATTAGTTGATTGATTTTATTCTAGTTAGTTAGTCCACAGTACACCCTTTGCGGGGCATACTGCAGCTTTTATTGCATTACAAGCGCTCAAAATTAAGGCTTTTTTCAATTGCGAGTGTCAATATTCTATGGGAAAAAGGCTTTCTTAACGTTTTTTAAGAGATGAAGTATGTAAATATGTCACCATGAAAAGGGCCTGGCATCATTGCCAGGCCCTTTTCTATTTTACTTATTGGGGAAAGCCTTGAGGAGGCGTTTGAGTTCTTTGTCCGTAATGGCGATGACGGTGCCGTGGCGCGGCGTGAAGCTGCCTTCGGTCTTGGTGTCCTGCACACGGTGGAAGGTGCGAAGGCCGTCGGTGCTCTTGCAGAACTGGTAGTGGCCGCTGGTGTAGCAGTCATACATCAGTACCCAGTTGCCGTCGTGGAGGCGGAAGACGCCGGAGCCTTCCACGGCCTTGTTGGTGTCCTGGCACCAGCCGGGCTGGAGTTCCCAGGTGCTGCCGTCGTAGAAGTCCTTCGCGATAAACTGCTTGATGCCTTTCTCGCGACGGCCCTCGGTCTTGAAGAAGATGTGGAGGAGGCCTTCGTCATCGCAGACGATGTCGGTGTCGATGCTGGCGCTCTTCATGTCGAAGAGGAGGTGCGGGGTGCCTTCGAGGTCGCTGAAGTCCTTGTTGGCGTATGCCCAATAGACGCGGTCGTAGGGGCAGGAGCCGTCGTCGGTGAGGATGGAGAAATAGACGATGTACTTGCCGCTGCGCTTGTCATAGATGGTCTGGGGGGCCCACACGCGGGTGACGTGCTCAAACATGGTGCCCTTGAAGCGCTCGGGGAAGTGCACGGTGTGGTGTTCCCAGTTGACGAGGTCTTTGGAGCGCATCAGCACCATACCGCGGTTGCTGCTCCAACCAAGGCTGGACTTCATGTCGGTGACGACCATGTAGAACCAGCCGCCCTTGCCACGCAGGATATGGGGATCGCGGACACAACCGGTGCGGGCGATGTCCTGGGAGGCAATGATGGGTTGTCCGTTGTTCAGGGGCGTATAGTTCCAGCCATCCTCGGAGATGGCATAGCAGATCTGCTCGTGCTCGGGAGCGTTGCCGGTGAAGTAGGTGAAGAGATAGGCGGTTGTCTTGGGCTTGGCAAAGGCGCTGCTGCAGGTTGCCAACAGGAGCACAAGGGCCAGGAGTTGTTTGCGTTTCATAAGTGATATAGTTTGAGTTGTTAGGTAAATGTTTTCAGAGGAGGGCGTCCACGGTCTGGAAAAGCGCGTCGGCCTGTGAGGGGTGGTACCATTGGATGTCGGGGTCCTTGGCAAACCAAGTCATCTGCTTCTTGGCATAGACGCGTGTGTTCTTCTTCATCCGCTCGATGGCGAAGGGGAGTGTCCAATGGCCGTCGAGGACTTCGAACATCTCCTTGTAGCCGACGGTGTTCAGCGCGTTCTCGTGGCGGTGGGGCAGCATTGCGCAGGCTTCCTCGAGGAGACCGTCGGCGACCATCTGTTTCACACGCTGGTTGATGCGGTCAAAGAGGTCGGCGCGCTCACGACGCAAACCGAACTTGACGATGCGGAAGGGGCGCTCCTTATGGGTGTCCGTGCGGAAGCTGGAGAAGGGTTGCCCCGTCTGGTAGCAGACCTCCAAGGCATGGAGGATGCGCTTGGTGTTCTTGAGATCGACGTGTGCGTAGTAGTCGGGGTCCAGGAGCTTGAGCTCGGCCTTGAGGGTGTCGGGACCTTCCGTCTCCAGACGCTGGTGCAGGTGGCTGCGGATCTCCGGCGTGATGGTGGGGATATCGTCTATGCCGTTGCAGACGGCGTCGATGTATAGCATGGATCCTCCGCTGAGGAGAAGGGTGTCGTGGGTCTTGAAGAGCTCGTCGGTGAGCTGCAGGACATCGGCTTCATAGCGTGCGGCGCTGTAGTAGTCGGTGATGTCGAGCGTGCCTATAAAATAATGGTACGCGCGCGAGAGCTGTTCGGGGGTGGGCGCTGCGGTGCCGATGGGGAGTCCCCGGTAGATCTGGCGGCTGTCGGCGTTGATGACGGGGCTGCCGATGTGGCGTGCCAGCTCGATGGCGAGTTCCGTCTTGCCTACGGCGGTGGGGCCTAAGAGTACGAGGAGCGTCTTCATGAGGTGGATATTCCCGTCGGGTAAAACCGCAGGGCGCGCTATTCTTCTGCGAAGTCGAAGCCTTCAGGGTCGAGTTCCTCGAGGTCGAAGAGGTCGTCGTCGGTGGGCTCGATGTCTTCGTCAGCCAGCGCCGCTGCATTCAGCTCGGCCAGAAGGTCGGCAGTGCTCTTCACCTCGGGCGCGGCCTCCTGCTCGGTAATGAGCTGTGGGGCGGTGCCGTGGGAGCGGCGACAGCGGGGAGCGTCGATATGTTTGCCAAAGGAGATATGGGACACTTCGAGGAGAAGGAGGCGTGCCTTGTCGGGGTCGAAGAGGTATTGGAGGCGCTGGCCCTCGTCTTCGAGGTGGTCGCCGAGCTCAA
The DNA here is from genome assembly GCA_947170495.1 of uncultured Prevotellaceae bacterium. GTDB lineage: Bacteria > Bacteroidota > Bacteroidia > Bacteroidales > Bacteroidaceae > Physcousia. The sequence goes on along the minus strand of CAMVUB010000012.1, from coordinate 17,854 downwards.
CCTCGTCCATGGTGTCATCCTCGTAGCTTTTCTCGCGGATGGCCTTGCGGCGGTGCCAGCTGTCATCGCAGATATAGAAGGTGGCAGGAGGATAGGCCTCACGTGCCTCCTCCCAACCGCAACTCTGGCGGATCAGGCGGTGGAGGTCTGCGAAGGTGGCGTCGGACTCTATCTGGAGTTCGATGGCGAAGTCTTCTACCTCGGGGCTGACGGCGGTGATGGTGTATAGCATTTGATGAGGCCCTCGGGAGAACCCTTGGGAACGGTAATTAGTGAACGAAGCCGCGTTGTTTGGTATCTTCGATGAAATCGAGGATATAGGTGATCTCGGGAGTCATAGGGAGCTCTTGGCGGATGGTGTCGAGGGCTTCGGCCAGCCCCATACCGCCTTGGTAGATGATGCGGTAGGCTTCGTGGATGGTGTTGATCGTCTCGCGTTCGAAACCGCGACGGCGCAGGCCCACGATGTTGAGACCATAGTAGGTTGCCGGATGGCGGGCGCAGATGGTGTAGGGGAGCACGCTCTGCGGCACGCCTGTACCGCCGCTGATCATCGTGTAGCCGCCGATGCGGCAGAACTGGTGCACGAGGACGCAGGCCGAGAGGATGGCGTTGTCATCGACGGTGACCTCGCCGGCGAGCTTGGAGCAGTTGCCAATGATGATACCGTTGCCGACGACATCGTCGTGGGCGATATGGCAGCCCTCCATGAACAGGTTGTTAGATCCCACGACGGTCTTGCCCTTGGAGGCGGTGCCGCGGTTGATGGTGACATTCTCGCGGATCTTGTTGTTGTCGCCGATGATGGCCAGGCTTTCTTCGCCTTTGAACTTCAGGTCCTGCGGCACGCCGCTGATGACACAGCCGGGGTGGAAGGTGTTGCCGTTGCCGATGCGGGCGCCGGAGAGGATGGTGACGCTGTTCATGAGCGTGTTGTTGTCACCAATCTCGACATTCTTGTCGATGTAGCAGAAGGGACCGATTTCTACGTTTTCACCGATCTTTGCTTCTGGATGGATATATGCTAAGGGACTTATCATAACTATCAACTATTCTTAATCACCTGTGCCACGAGATCGGCCTCGGCGACGACATTCTCGCCTACGAAGACGTGGCCGCTCATCTGGACAATGTTGTGGCGGAACGGTGCGGTGAAGTAGGCTTTGAAGAGGAGGGTGTCGCCCGGCACCACTTTCTGCGTGAACTTGCAGTTGTCGATGCGGAGGAAGTAGGTGCTGAATTCCTCGGGATGATCGAGGTTGCTGAGCACGAGAATACCGCCTGTCTGGGCAAGGGCCTCGATGAGCAGCACGCCTGGCATCACGGGCTCGCCGGGGAAATGTCCCTGGAAGAAAGGCTCGTTGCCCGTGACGTTCTTGATGCCTACGATGCTCTGGGCATTCATCTCGATGATCTTATCCACGAAGAGCATCGGGTAGCGATGGGGGAGGAGCGTCTTGATGCGGTTGATGTCCATGAGGGGTGGACGGTTGGGATCGTAGAACGGCGCCTGGATCTTGTGCGTCCGAATCTCCTTGCGCATAAGGCGGGCAAACTTATTGTTGACGGTATGTCCGGGGCGCGTGGCAATGATACGGCCCTTGATGGGCTTGCCGATGAGTGCCATATCGCCGATGATATCGAGCAATTTGTGACGTGCAGGCTCGTTCTCCCATTGCAGCGGTTTGGTCTGCAGGAAGCCGAGTTCGGTGGCGTCGTGATGGGGTGCGCCAATGCGCTTGGCAAGCTTGTCGATTTCCTCCTGCGTCTTCTGGTTCTCGTAGATGACGATGGCGTTGTCGAGGTCGCCGCCTTTGATGAGGCCGGCCTCCAGCATCATCTCCACCTCGCGGACGAAGCAGAAGGTACGGGCAGGAGCGATGTCCTCCTCGAACTTATTCATGTCATCGAGGGTGGCGAACTGGCTGCTCAGGACCTTCGACTGGAAGGCAATCATGGCGGTGATGCTGAACTGTTCGTCGGGAAGGATGGTGATGCAGCTGCCTTTCTCGTCGTCGCGCACTTCTATCTTCTTGTGGACGACGTAATAGTCCTTGGGGGCGTTCTGCTCCACGACACCTACGTGGCGGATGTTCTGGACATAGATCTCGGCGGAGCCGTCGAGGATGGGCACCTCGGGGCCATTCACCTGAATGAGGCAGTTATCGACGCCCAGCGCGTAGAGGGCCGCGAGTGCGTGCTCCACGGTGCTGCACCGGGCTTCACCCTTGGCCAGCACCGTGCCGCGTGTAGTCTCCACCACATTCTCTGCGATGGCATCGATGATTGGCTCGCCGGGGAGGTCGATGCGCTGGATTTTGTAACCGTAGTTCTCAGGGGCGGGGTTGAAGGTCACAACCAGATTGAGGCCTGTGTGGAGGCCTTTGCCATGCAGCGTGAAGCTGCCGCCCAATGTATTTTGTTTTAGCATATTCTCAATTCGTGCTGTTTCCTGTATGACACCTCAAACGGGATTTCGTTTAAAGGTCAACTATCAACTCTCAATGGCCAGTTTCTCCCTTAGTTCCTTGACTTCTTTCTGGAGCTCGCGCAGCTCGACCGCCATCTCTGGCAATGTCTTATAGACGGCAGCAGCGCGCGACCACACCTTCGGGTCGATGGCGGGGTAGCCCATGAGGGTCTGGCCGGGCTTGCGGATATTACCGGGGACGCCGCTCTGGGCGCCGATGGTGGTGTGGTCGGCCACGGAGATGTGTCCGGCGATGCCCACCTGACCAGTGAACGTGCACCATTCGCCCACCTTCGAGGAGCCTGCGATGCCCACCTGTGCGCACAGCACGGTGTGGCTCTGGACTTCCACGTTGTGTCCCACCTGTACGAGGTTGTCAATCTTCACACCCTTGTGGATGATGGTGGCACCCATCGTGGCGCGATCCACGCAGGCGTTGGCGCCAAGCTCCACGTCGTCCTCCAGCACGGCGATGCCGATCTGGGGAATCTTCTCGTAGCCGTCGGGCGTGGGCGCGAAGCCGAAGCCGTCGGCGCCTACGACGCTGCCGGCGTGCAGGATGCAACGGTCACCAACCTGACAGTCGTGATAAACGGTGCAGTTGGCATAGAGGATGCAGTTGCTGCCCACCTTGGCATTGGCGCCTATGGTCGCGTGGGGGTGCAGCTCTGTGCCGTCGCCGATGACAGCGTTGTCGCCCACGGCGGCAAAGGGAGCCAGATAGACATCCTTGCCAATCTTCGCCGTCGGTGCCACGAAGGCCAGCGGGTCGATGCCCGTGTGCTTGGGCTTCATACTCTCGTAAAGCATCAGCAGACGTCCCAGTGCCTCACGCGGGTCCTGCACACGTATGAGCGTGGGAGTCACGGGCTGTGCGGGCTGGAAGCTGTTGGGCACCAGCACCACCGACGAGGCTGTCTGATAGACATAGGGCTCGTATTTGGGATCGGAGAGGAAGGACAGGGCGCCTTCCACGCCCTCTTCGATTTTGGCAAAGGTGTGCACGGCCTTCGAGGCGTCGCCTTCAACGGTGCCGTGGAGGTATTCTGCGATTTGTTGAGCTGTGAAATCCATGTGGGCTTTTGAACAATCGTACTATTTGGGGGCAAAATTACAAAAAAAGATAATGGGTACCTATTTTTTTCAAGGTTTTTTTACTCTTTTGGTAAAATTATCCAAAATCTCCTGCAAACAGCGCTATTTTCTGCGGCGTAAAGAGTAGATGGCGATGCCGTGACTGAGTTTTTTTGAGAGGCGCATGGCGCGCGCTTCAGAGGTCAGCCAGCGACCCAGATAATTGAGGCTGCGATTGCTGTAGTCGAAATGCGTCTGGCGGCGCACCTCGGCGGCGATTTCCGTGGTGCTCAGCCATACGCAGTCGCCGCTGCCGTCGGCGACGGGTTCGAAGACGTCCAACAGATGTTCCACCTCAGGCCGCAGGTTGGCGAAGGCGGCATTGTACGCCTCGATCTGCTGCACCTCCTCGGGCGTGAAATAGCAGCGGCGCTGCTCGCCGTACAGTTCGCGCACGGCCTGACTGTAGAGGGCATCGTAGCGGATGCCGTCGCGCAGGTCGATCATCTGCCCCTCGCGGATCTCCGCCACGATGAAACGGCGACTTCCTGTGGGGTCGCTCAGCACGTCGTTCATGTTGGTCGTGGCGATGAACGAGGCGCGACGCGGCAGCTCGGAGATGGCGCTGCTATAAGGTCGGCGCATCTTCACGCTGCTTTTCTGTAACAGGTTTTTCAGGAAACCCTGCTGCAGCTTCTCGCTAATTTGGTTGAATTCATCGAGGTTTATCAGCAGGCTGCTGGTTAGCATCCGCTCCACCTCCTGCTTGCTGGAGAAATCCACCAGCTCACGGTAGCCGGCGCTACGCAACTCGGGTGGCAGGATGAACTGCCCGAAGGTGCTCTTGCCGCAGCCCTGTTGTCCGATGAGTAGGGGCACTACGGCGTTGCCGCGACCGGTGTTGTACTCTTCCCATTGTGCTACCATGCCCACGAACCATGTGTGGAACCACTCCCGCCAATGTGGGTTGCGGTTCGGCACGCGGTCGGCAAGCGCGCCGATATGGTCGGTCTGGCCGTCCCAAACGTCTCTCACCTGCCGTAGGTATGCCTGTGCGGCGTTGTAGGAGCGCACGCGGGTGGAACCCAGGAAGCGTCGCATATCGCGGTCGAAGACCTCAAGGCCGTTTTCGTGTGCCTCCTGAATCATCGTGTTCATCACGCGCGTGTCCAACGGTTGGAAGAGGTAGCTGTTGGAATGGTTGGCGCGCCATTCCACGCTGTTCGTCAGCTCATTGAAGCGCAGGTCATAGCGACCGTTCATGAACATCTGCAGCGTCATCGTCAGCTCCTGCATCCCGTGGGCATGCGCCTTGCCCGGGCGCAGCGGATGTGCCAGATAGATGCTCTCGGCAATTTCGCGTGCCCGTTCGCGGTTGTCGAGGTGTGTGAAAGTCCAGTAACGGGCTTGCTGCAGCGTCTCCTCGATGGGCAGTCCCAACTTGATGCATTCTTCCACGATGAGCGCAAACTGCTCCTCGCCATGCGCCTTGTCTTTGTCGGCATCGATGCCGTTCTTAGCCAGCCATTGCTCCTGCATCTCTTTGACGGCCAATGCGAAGCGCATCTCGTAGAAATGTCTGCTCTCCGTGCTTGGGACAATCGTTTCCTCGCCGTACTCGCGGCTGCGGTCCTGCTTCTCTGCGGTGCCCTGTGCCAGGTCCTGCGGCTGGATGCGTAGCGCCGAGGCTTCGGGGTTATAGAAGGCGTCAGGGTCCCATGTCCAGCGGAACGTGTCGGCGGGCTTGCCGCTCTTGCCCTTGAGCGGTTGTCCGATGACGGCGCTATAGACGGAGGCACAGCGCTCATAAAGGAGTGTGTGGAAATGTTCTACGACTGTGGCATCTGTCGGCAGCGTGCCGTCAGCCCATGTGCCGTGAACCAGAATCTTCACGCTCCGGCCGCTCGTACCCGTCATCGCCGCCAGCGTCGTTGGCCACGCCGCCACCTTCTGCTTCACCTCGGCGACGCCTCTGCTGTCTAAGTCGCTGACTTCCAGTAGTACGATGCCGTTGTAGCGCATCTCTATATCGCCCGAGCGACGTTTGCGCGCCTCCAGACCCGGACAAATCAAGGGCAGCGAGTTAGTCAGCTCAAGCCGAAAGGACGGCAGAAGCTGTGGACGTTCCGTCCGTAATGCTTCTACCGTCTCCTTCTTCTTTGCATCATCTCTGATGCGAGCCATCAGCGGCTCCATACCCAATGAGCTGACGACTTCTCTCTTACTCCTAATTGTTTTTCTATGTACTGAGCACTTCAGCATCTTAAAAAACTGTCCGCGACCTCTCTCTTTAGGTTTCTACGTTCTTTTCCCAGTTCTCTTGTTTTCCTGGAATATTCTACTCTTTAGCCTCCTTTAAGAAGCTTTTTCCTTGTTTTCTGCGACAAAGGTAGCGTTTCTCTTTGAAACCTGCAAATATTTTCAGCAAAAAATGACGAATGGATGTCATTTTCTTGCATTACTTTCTTATATACCCCACCACTCTCTATATTATTCCACCTCATTAACTCCTCTAATAATTAACTCATTATACTTAGTTGGGTGGAGAATTGATAATTTTCTTAACTTTATTTCAATTTCATATTATTTTCATCTTTCCGACACGTTGTGATCTTATCATTATTCGGTCGCGACCGAACAACGATAAGACCGCGGTCTTTCGTCAATAAGACCACGCTCTTCCGCCAACAAGATCACGCTCTTTCGTCGAGTTCCATGCGTGGGACTCGACGAAAGGACGCGACCTTATCGCCTTAGGGACGCGTCGCGTTGGCTTTTCTCACGCGTGAGAAAACGAAAAGCCCCACGACCTTCCGCTGGGAAGGCCGTGGGGCTATTTGTGAATGATATTAGTTGCTTGTTGTGAGCTCTTATCTATCAGCCTGCATTACTTGGTGGCGTACACGTAGCTGCAGTTGTTCTCGCTGCTGATGGTGCCGTTGGAATTCCTGTAGAGGTTGATGCTATGTCCGCCTGCGCTGTAGGGCACGTTCTGAGGTGTCTTACCGAAACCGATGAGGGGCAGGAAAGCATAGATCTGATCAGAATAAGAGTAGTTGCCCAGAATGCCATACCTGACGAAATTATAGGGCATCTGGTTGCTGGTGAGTGTTCCAGAAGAATAGCTATAAGATATGGTCGGGTAATTTTCCTTTCCATCGACTAATTCCGTCACATTAGCTTCTGTGATGTTGCCGCCATCCCATGTGAACTTGATGGTGATGTTGTATTTGGTATTGACGATTGACGAGGTATTCTCGACGAACTTGCCGGAAATATTCACAAGCTTGATTTCCTTAGAATAGCCATAGGTGAAGGTTGCTGTTTCTTCCACTTTCATGAAGCTACCACCTTTTTTTGTAGTGTTCTCTGTCGTCGTATAGGATGTAATGTCACCTTCTCCGTCCAGCTTAATATCTGTGTTCCAGTCGTATGATACATCATTGCTTGACGTGCTCTCTTTATATGTGATGTTAAAGGGCGAATTGATGAGTGTGGGCTTGAAAACGGTACCATCAATCTCGTCAATCATCTTATTCAGCTTACCGGACTCACTATAGAAATACTTATAAGTGCGTGAGGCATAGGTGAATTCATCGAGCTGAACGGCGTTGCCATCCTTGTCCTTGATTGTTTTAATGAGACTGGCGCCGCTGCCGGAGACTGGCTTTTCTCCTTCATTGTCGTCGTCCTTGCTGCATGACGTGTTCAGGCCGATGGCAAGCGCGGCCATCAGGATAAAGGCATAAAGTTTTGTCTGTTTCATGATTGTTTAAAAGTTGGTTGTATGAAAAATTTAGTTTGTTCTGCACAAAGGTACACTCTTTTCTTTATTTATTCGCTATCATTAGTCAGTAATTTGCGGTTTTCGTGTGATTATATGAGTTTATGAGCTTAGAAACAAAAAAAGTGCGAGCGTTGGAAGCTCGCACCTTATTAATTATGTTTGAGAGCGTGAGCGCGATTAGCGGCCCATGCCTTTCACACCGAAGCGATAGGTGTCCGTCGCCTGATTGTTGGTCTCAGGAACGGCAAAAACCTTCATCACACCGAGGGCGTAGGCTTTCTTCGCTGTTTCGTCGATGGTGCCAATCAAGATGACGTCGCCGACAGTGAGGTTGCCGATGCTGGTATATACTTCACCCACGTTGTAGCGATCGCGGAAGGTATTCAGGACGCTGTTATACTTTGCGTTGGCATAGTCAAAGCTGTTTACGCGCGAGAAGCGAACATTGGCGGCGTTGGTTATGATACCCTTGGAGGCCACGTTGTCACCCTGATCCTTGTTATAGTAGATGACTACCTGCTGTGTGGCTTTCTCTGTATTAAGGGTGCTGATAGCTTCAGGCTTGCCGGCCGTAAAGCGGAAACCGTTGTATTTGCCGGGTGCGGGAATCTCAACGAGATTCATTTCGCTCTCTGTCAGCGTATAGTCGGCAGCAAATACTTTAAGTGTCTTTGTGCCTTCCCATTCCTCGCCCTCGTTTGTCGTGACTTTGGCGCGCAGCTGAACTTCCACCAGTGAGTCTGGGAAGATGGGGAGCTGAAAGTCGTACTCCATTTTCTTCTTGGTTCCGCTGAGCTGAATGGTTTCCAGTTCTTGTTTGCCGTTGTAGCCATCCACCGAGGTCATCACCAGCTTGTCAAGCGTGCCTTTGGGCGAATTGATGTCCATCTTGAAGAAATAGTGCTGACCGCCCATGACACTATCTTTCTTTAGCCAATTGGCAACGATATAGACCGGTGATTCCGCGCCTTCCTCGATGTCCTCGTCGCATGCGCAGTTGAAGGCTCCCAATAGGATGATGGCTAACAGGGGAAATATTTTCTTCATTTTTTTGTTTGTTGTGTTTGGAAACCCTAAAATCCCGCCCTCTTCAGAGCGAAAGGGCGGGATTAAATAGGTTGTGTAGATGGAATTACTTCTGGAGCTGCTTCTTCTGCAGTTCGACCTGCTGCTTCTGGAGCTCAACCTGCTTCTCCACTACGCAGGGGAGACAGTGGTTGTGGCTCTCGCGGATCTTGTATGCGCGAATGAGAGCGGTTCTCTTCCATTCTCTTCCGAGGAAAAGCTTCTCTTTCTCGGCAGTCTGGCGGACAACCTGGAAGTAGCGAGCTTCGGGGAACTGTTCTGTAACCTTGTAGGTAGCCTTTCTGAGCATACGGGGCAACATGCGAGTGTTGACACCGTTGGTCAGGTTGGTCATCTTCTTGTTGCTGCTATCGTACTCCACGCCGTTGACGGTGTGAATCTGATAGAACACGCTCAACCATGTGCTGTAGGTCACGGAAACCTCTGTCTCACCCAAAAACTCCATGTCATCGTTGGAATAAATCAGCTGGGTGATTTGCGGACTGAAGGACCGAGTGCTGGTCGTTGTTCCGCAGCTGGTGAAGAGCATTGCTGCCACACCAACCATGAATAGATATTTCAAATTCTTCATGTCCTTGTTAACTTAAAGTGTAAAAAGTGTGAGGAGAGGACCGATTAACGGTTGAAGTAGTAGCTGAGGGTCAGACGAACCTGGCTGCCCCAAGCACCCTTGCGAGCCTTCATGTAGTCGAAGGTACCGTCGCCACGCTGGCCAGCAATAGCTGCTGCTGCACCATTCAGCATATTGAACTCGGCGTTGTCCTGACTGTAGATGGTGTACTCAGTGTTAGCATCCTTGTAGTACTGGTGGCTCTTCAGAGCGCCATCCCATACAGTGCTGATACCATACTCAAGGCCGAGAGCCAGAGGCAGACGAGCGATGAAGGCCTGCAGACCGATGAATGCGCCAGCACCGAACTGAATGCTTGCATTGCGCTGGTTGTAAGTAACCTCGTTGCCATCAACCTTGCTCCAGGTGTTAGCAACAGCACGACGCCAACCGATGATACCCTCGATACCAGCATACACATCGAGCAGGTTGCTCTTGGTGAAGTGGTAAGCGAAGCCCGGACGAACCTGGTTGTCAGCGTTCACAGCCTTAGCGGTGTACTTCTCCTCAACGAGAGTGGTACCAGGGTTAGCCTGATCGTCACCAGCGTCGTTGCCGAAGGAGAGAGACTCACGCTGCTTCCAGAACTTCAAACCTACGCGAAGCTCGAAGTTGTCAGTAGCCATGTACTTCAAGTTAACGATGGGGAGGGGACGGAATGTGCCGAAAGCAGCAGCATTGGCATCCTGGAACAGGTCGGTTTCAGCACCTACATAGAGGCCGAAGGTACCTTTCATAGGACGGTTACCCGTTGTGTACTTCTTTGCAGAAGGAGCTCCCTCAGAAATTTGAGCAGATGCGGTCAAGGCAAAGCAAGCCATGAGGGCGGAAAAAAGAATCTTCTTCATTTTTTGTTTTTCTTTAATGGTTAATAAATAAGAAGAATTAATAAACTTTGTTTTGTTAAATTTCGCTTTGATTTCTAAATGCGTTGCAAAGGTAGGATATTCTTTATTAACAACTATCATATTTTGTGTTAAAAAATATTAAACACACTAATAATTGTACAATAAACAAGTGTTAAATGTTGAAATGGGAGCGTAAAACACTTTCCATTTGCTGTTGAACCTCCTTTGCCTTCTCGCCTGCCACCTCTGCGAAGCGCTCGGTAGCATCGGCGTAGATGATGGCGCGACTGCTGTTGACGATGAGGCCGCAGTGATCGTTCCATCCGTACTTGCATACCTCTTCGAGGCTGCCGCCCTGTGCACCGATGCCAGGTACGAGCAGGAAATGGTCGGGTGCCAGGCGACGGATGTCGGCGAAGGCGCTACCTTGTGTGGCACCGACGACGTACATGAGGCATTCAGACGAGGCCCCCTCCAAACCTCCCCGAGGGGAGGCTTCCTTAACCCACTCCTGACTTCTTTTGATAACAACTTCAAACAACCGTTTTTGGGTCGCTGAAGCTGTAGTGTCCCCCTCGGGGGACGAAAGGGGGGCCAGTTGAAAGTCCTGACTTCCCTTGTTGCTTGTCAGCGCAAGGAGGATGACCCATTTGCCAGGGTAGCCGAGGAAGGGGGTGACACTATCCTCGCCCATGTACGGCGCTACGGTGACGGCATCGACGTCCATCTCTTCAAAGAATGTACGCGCGTAGAGGGCGCTGGTGTTACCGATGTCACCACGCTTGGCGTCGGCGATGATGAACTGGTCGGGGTATTGCTCGCGGATATACTTCACGGTGCGCTCAAAGGCTATCCATCCCTTCACGCCGTGGGCCTCGTAGAAAGCGAGGTTGGGTTTGTAGGCGATGCAGTAGGGGGCTGTGGCATCGATGATGGCCTTGTTGAACTCGAAGATGGCGTCGAAGTGCTCGTCCTTCGAAGTCTTCTCCAGCAGGAACTGCGGCACCTTCTTCAGGTCTGTGTCCAGTCCTACACACAGGAAGCTCTGCTTCCGCTTGATGTTCTCAAATAGTTGTTCGCGTGTCATAAATCGTTGACTTGGATGATTCTTATTAGACTCCCCTCTCTAACAGGAGAGGGGTAGGGGGAGAGGCCTCTAAAGCGCACTCTCCTTCAACCTCTCAGCATTCTCGGCCACGATGAGGCGGTCGATGCATTCCTGGATGTCGCCGTCCATGAAGGCAGCGAGGTTGTAGATGGTGTAGCCGATGCGGTGGTCGGTGATGCGGCCTTGCGGATAGTTGTAGGTGCGGATCTTGGCGGAGCGGTCGCCGGTGGAGACCATCGTCTTGCGGCGGCTGGCGATGTCGTCGATGTACTTCTGGTGCTCCTTATCATATATAAAGGTACGCAGGCGCGCGAGCGCGCGTTCCTTGTTTTTAGGTTGGTCTCGCGTCTCCGTACATTCGATGAGGATTTCCTCGGTCTCACCTGTGTTGGGGTTCGTCCACATATATCGTGCGCGTACACCGGATTCCACTTTGTTGACGTTCTGTCCGCCGGCACCCTGGCTGCGGAAGGTGTCCCATTTAATCGCACCTTCGTTGATTTCCACATCGAATTCCTCGGCTTCTGGCAGCACGGCGACGGTGGCGGCGCTGGTGTGTACACGGCCTTGCGTCTCGGTGACCGGCACGCGCTGTACGCGATGTACGCCGCTCTCATATTTCAGCGTGCCATAAACCTTCTCGCCCGTGACAGAGAAGATGATTTCCTTGTAGCCTCCGGCAGCGCCTTCCGTGAAGCTGCTGATGGCAATCTTCCAACCCTTTGTCTCGCAGTACTTTGAGTACATGCGGAAGAGGTCGCCGGCGAAGAGGGCTGCCTCGTCGCCACCCGTACCGCCACGAATCTCCATGATGACGTTCTTGTCGTCCTCGGGGTCAGCAGGGATGAGCAGCAGCTTGATGTCCTCCTCGAGTTGCGGCATACGTTCCTGTGCAGCACTGAGTTCCTCGCGCGCCATCTCCTTGATATCGGGGTCGTCCTCGGAGAGCATCTCCTTGGCATCCTCGATGGTCTGCAGCGTTTGCACGTATTCGCGGCGCTTCTTCACGATAGCGCCCAGGTCCTTGTATTCCTTGGTCAGCTTGACGTAGCGCTTCTGGTCGGCGATGACGGACGGGTCGGTGATGAGTGTTCCCACCTCTTCGTAGCGGCTCACCAAGCCCTCAAGCCTGTTTAACAAGTCGTTGTTCTCTATTGCCATCTTTCTTTTGTAGTAAAAAAGCGGGCTTGTCGTGGTGACATGTCCGCCTTTGCTTGTAGGAACGATCGGGCTCGAACCGATGACCTCTTCAATGTGACTGAAGCGCTCTGAACCAACTGAGCTACGCTCCTAACTTTCGTTTGCGGCTGCAAAGGTACGACATTCTTTTGTAACCACAAACGAAAAGCTTGTTTTTTTACAATTTAGTAGTTGAATTCGCCGAATTCGCTGCGGATGGTGAGGCTGCGGGGGCCTTCCTCAATGTGTCCTACGACTTGAGCGTCGATGTTGAAGCTCTTGGAGATGGCGATGACTTGCTCGGCGTCCTCGGGACGGACATAGACTTCGAGACGATGCCCGCAGTTGAAGACCTTGTACATCTCGCTCCAGTCGGCACCACTTTCTTCAGCGATGATACGGAAGAGGGGCGGTACGGGGAACATGTTGTCCTTGATGACGCGGCAGTTGTCGCCCACAAAGTGTAGCACCTTGGTCTGTGCGCCACCCGTGCAGTGCACCATGCCGTGGATGCGGGGGCGCAGCTGATCGAGGAGCACCTTGACGACGGGGGCATAGGTGCGGGTAGGGGAGAGGACGAGTCGGCCGACGGAAGACCCACCCCCGACCCCTCCCGTGAGGGAGGGGAGAGGCTGCGCATTATCGGAGGATGACGAGCCGGAGGACTCCCCTCCCTCACGGGAGGGGTATGGGAGTGGGTCTTGAAGCTTGTATTTACCACTGTATACTAAGGCTTCGGGTACGGCGTGGTCGTAGGTCTCGGGGTACTTCTCGGCGAGGTACTTGCAGAAGACGTCGTGGCGGGCCGAGGTGAGGCCGTTGCTGCCCATGCCGCCGTTGTACTCCTTCTCATAAGTTGCCTGTCCGAAGCTCGCAAGGCCCACGATGACATCACCGGGACGGATGTTGGCATTGTTGATGACATCGGCGCGTTTCATGCGACAAGTGACGGTGGAATCGACAATAATGGTGCGGACGAGGTCGCCCACATCGGCTGTCTCGCCGCCCGTGCCGTAGATGCCGATACCCATCTCGCGCAGCTCGGCGAGAAGCTCGTCCGTGCCGTTGATGATAGCGCTGATGACTTCGCCGGGGACGAGCATCTTGTTGCGCCCGATGGTCGAGGAGACGAGGATGTTATCTACGGCACCCACACACAGCAGGTCATCGGTGTTCATGATGAGTGCATCCTGTGCGATGCCTTTCCACACGCTGAGGTCACCCGTCTCTCGCCAGTAGGCGTAGGCTAGGCTGCTCTTTGTGCCGGCGCCGTCGGCATGCATGATATTGCAGTACTCGGGGTCGCCGCCGAGGATGTCTGGGATGATCTTGCAGAATGCCTGCGGGAAGATGCCTTTGTCGATGTTCTTGATGGCGGCGTGTACGTCTTCCTTGGCAGCAGAGACGCCGCGGGCCATATAGCGGTTGGACTCTCCCCCCTGCCCCTCCCTTGTAGGGCGGGGAGTAGGATGTATTTGCCTGTTTGTTTTTATGTCGTTTTGTTGCATATAGGATATTTATTCTTATCTATCTTGTTTGGTAATTACTCCCCTCCCTACAAGGGAGGGGCAGGGGGGGGGGTCTGCTCTTAGAACTGCACCTCTGGTGCTTTCTCTGCTCCGGCCTCAGCAGCAAACGGTGTCTTCTTCTCGAAGCTGAAAATCATTGCCCAGATGTTGTTGGGGAACTTGCGGACACTGACATTGTAGGTCTGCACGGCTTCATTGTAAAGGCGACGTGACTCCGCGATGCGGTTCTCGGTGCCTTCGAGCTGTGCCTGCAGTTCACTGAACTGCTCGTTGGCTTTCAGGTCGGGATAGGCCTCGGTGATGGCGAGGAGGCGTCCCAGTGCTTGGCTGACTTCGCCCTGTGCCTCCTGGAAGGCAGCGATCTGCTCAGGGGTGGCATTGCTGGGGTCGATGGTGATCTGCGTGGCCTTCGTACGGGCAGCAACGACAGCCTCCAGCGTCTCGCTCTCATGAGCGGCATAGCCCTTGACAGTATTCACGAGGTTCGGGATGAGGTCGGCACGACGTTGATACTGTGTCTGCACATCGGCCCATTTCTGATTGACCGTTTCCTCTTCTTCAACCAGTTTGTTATAGGTGCAACTGGTGAGTGCAAATGTTGCCATGATGGCAAGCAAGATAGATTTCAATGTCTTCATAGTTGTATGAGTTTTTGAGTTGATGATTTTTCAGAAACGTCCTCCAGCTCCTCCGCCACCGAAGGAGCCGCCACCGAAGTGGCCACCGCTGAAAGAGCTGCCACCTCCGCCAAAGAAGCTGCCGCCGAGGGCGCCACCAGCAGCTGCAGCGCCAGTGCCATTGTGGATATCTTCGTCCCAATGCAGCTCTTTGGTGAAATAGCAATGCGTGCAGCGATAGGTGTCATGGTGTGTGATGAGGCCCAGACGTTTGTTCTTGGTTGTGCGGCTGCTGATTTTCTTCATCTTATGCTGGTGGCAGCTTGGACAGTAGCTTTTCTTGCGTTGGTCCAACCAGATGGCAAAGCAGATGGAGCCTACTCCGAGTGCCATACATATCAGGAAGGCTATCAGTGCAGCGGTGTCGTCGTCATCCTCGAAGTCTGAGCTACCTACCAGCGACGGGTCGCCATCGGCGTAGTGCGTGATGGCGCGCACGGTAGCCAGCATGGCTTCGTCCCAGTCGCCTTCGCGCAAGGCTGGCAGCATCTGGTGGTTCTCGATGCGCTTACAGATGGCATCGGGCAGTGTGCCTTCTAAACCGCGCCCGGTAAGAATGTAGTATGCACGGTCGCCGGTGGATAGAAGGATGATGAGACCTGTGTTCTGCTCCTTGGAGCCAATGCCATACTTACGGCCGAGGGCCATGCAGAACTCATACGTGTCACCGCCCTCGATGCGCTCTACCACGGCAAGAACCGTTTGCACACCGTGCGCAGTTTCCATCTCTCCGAGCCATAAATTCAGCGAATCCACCGCGCTTTGTGAGAGAATCCCATCGGGATTGGAGACATATTGCGTCTTGTCTTGCAGATATGGAATCGGCAAGTTGTCCGGGGTATAGGTTGCTGCGTGCAGTGCAGCAACCAATATCATACATCCTATCGTTAATTGTAGTCTCATGTATCTTGTTCGTTCCAGAACTTCCATGATGCGAGGGCTTGCAGATGCAACATTTCGAGGCCATTCTTGACGGTGGCACCGAAGCGGCGTCCTTCCCGCATGAAGAGGGTAACCTCTGGATTATAGACTAGGTCGTAGAGAAGGTGTCGTGGGGAGAGGGCCGCGTAAGGTATCGTTGGTGCGGCGTCGGTATGGGGGTACATACCGAGTGGCGTGCAGTTGATGATGACAGTGTAATCGGCGAGGAGGGCAGGGGTGATGGCGGAGTAGGAGAGCACTGAGCCCTCGGGAGAACCCTCGGGAACTGTAATAGAACCCTCGGGAACCGTAATAGGACCCTCGGGAACCGTAATGGGTTTGCGGCTGACATAGCGCCATTCGATGCCGAGCTGTTCGAGGCCACGGCAGATGGCCTTGGAGGCACCACCTGTGCCGAGGACGAGCGCTTTCTTGTGATGAGGCTGCAGGAGAGGACGAATACTATCGGTGAAACCGATGATATCGGAGTTATAACCTTTTAGTATTGTTCGTTGTGCAGGGTCTGCGCTACGACCGATACGAATTACATTCACTGCTCCAATAGCGCGGGCCTCGTCAGAGAGCTTATCGAGGTATGGGATGACGGCCTGCTTGTAGGGTATGGTGACATTCAATCCGCGTAGGTTGGGGTGATCGGCAATGAGCTGAGGTAATGCTTCGATGGACGGCAGCTCGAAGTTCAGATACTCGGCATTCATCCCCTCGCGCGCGAACATACTATTAAAGAACGCGCGCGAGAAGCTGTGTCCCAGCGGGTAGCCTACAAGGCCATATAAAGCCTCACCCCCGTCCCCTCTCCTGTCGGAGAGGGGGGCTTGTCCTATAGGATGTCGGTCCGTTTTATTCATTCTGTTATTGGCCTTGAAGATGATAGTGTTGCCAAACGGCGCGAAGCTGCTTGTCGTTGCGGTTCTCGCTGTTGTTGATGAGGTTGAGGGCGGTGTCCTGACACACATGGTTGTCGGCTTTCAGGTAGTCATAGTATCCATGTTCGCAGAATGTTATAGGCGTTTTCGATATCCGCGCCATTGCGTTGAACCACACGTCATCGGCTGTGGGACAGATATCCTGAAATACCTCTTTATGAAAGACTTCCTCTGGCAGGCTGCCGGCAGGGTAGAGAACACCGCCGAAGCCCTCGAAGAACAAGTCATGGGATGCGCCGTCGGCGGGTTCTTCGTGAAGATATGGCCATTGAAGGATTCCAGTGGGAATGCCATTGCTGTCATAGCTCATCTGCATGACCATATTTCCTACGATGGAATGGGGCTTTTTTGCGTATGTGGCCATGAGGTTCTCAAGGAAGTCGTGAGGGTAGAAGATATCATCATCAATGGTGACGATGTGGGCGTCAGGGAACATCTTGAGGGTGGGAAGAAGCTTGGTGTAGGAACGTAAGTCCCTTGTGCCAAGCACCTGTAACCCTCTCTCTACCTGCCTTTGAAGTGTAAGGGGCAACGGCCGATGGTCAGTCTCATCTCTCCAAAGCACGATACCATTGGGCTTTACCGTTCCCTGCATGATGCTCTCAATCGTCGTACATACTTCATAGAAGCGCTTGCCGTAGGTCGTCAGTGACACGATGACTGGTGTCTCACCGACTGCTGGTGAGACAACCCCAGCCTCCTTGTTTTGGAGCGCAGCCTCCAGTAGCTTTTCCCTGCGCAGCTCCTGCAGGAGCCGTGTGGTAGTCGCTTCTGTGAGGTTTGGCGTGATCTCTGCCTGTAGGTAGGCTGTCAGCTTGCGTTTGATGAAGTCTTTTACCATTGTTTAATGATTGGCAAGCCAGGCTGTGACATTCTTTTCGATGCGGGTGGCGACATCGGCGGACGAACCGCCGATAACGGTGCTGCAGGGGGCACTGCCGAGTGCGCTGGCTTTCTCGAATCTCTGGCCAACGATATGCTCGTAGAGCTCGATGTAGCGATCGCTGATACTCTCGACGAAAGTATCGGTGAGTTCGGGCATTTTGTCACCTGGGCGGTTCATGAAATCGTGGTCGATGAGCCATTGACGCACGAATTCCTTGGAGAGCTGGCGTTGCGGTTCGCCCTTCTCGAATTTCTCCTCGTAGCCATCAGCGTAGAAGTAGCGGCTGCTGTCCGGCGTGTGAATCTCATCGATGAGGATGACCTTGCCGTCGCGCTTACCAAACTCATATTTGGTGTCCACAAGGATCAAACCCTTCTTGGCGGCAATCTCGGTGCCACGCTGGAAGAGAGCGCGGGTGTAGCGCTCCATCACCTCATAGTCTTCGGCACTGACGATGCCTTGTCGGATGATCTCCTCTTTGGAGATGTTCTCGTCGTGGCCTTCATCGGCTTTGGTCGTGGGGGTGATGATGGGCTCGGGGAATCGCTCGTTTTCTCTCATTCCATCGGGTAATCTTACGCCACACAGTGACCTGGCACCATTCTTATACTCGCGCCAGGCAGAGCCTGTGAGATAGCCGCGGATAATCATTTCCACGCGGAAGCCTTCCGCTTTGAGACCTACGGTGACCATCGGGTCGGGTGTAGCCAGTTTCCAGTTGGGGACGATGTC
>CAMVUB010000011.1 GCA_947170495.1 uncultured Prevotellaceae bacterium | reverse complement strand
AAGAGAAGATAATATATGGCAGAAATAGAAGAGTTCAAACAAGGTAAAACTCCGATAAAATTCATTGACCTCTTCGCTGGTGCTGGTGGCATTAGTGAGGGATTTTTGCAAGCATATACTGACGATAAATATTTCGATTTTGTCCTGGCTAGTGACATCAATAGTAACTGCGAGTTGACCCATAAAGTGAGGTATAATCGCCAATTGGGGTTGGATACTGCGTTCATTACAGAAGATATTATGTCAGATGATTTCTTGGCACGTCTTGAAAAGGAGATTGGCGACCAGGATATAGATGTGGTAACGGGTGGCCCAAGTTGCCAGTCGTTTAGTTTGTCTGGCAGAAGAAGGAAGTTTGATAAACGTGATAATCTCTTCATCCACTATTTGAGAGTTATCCGCAAGCTCCGTCCTAAATATTTTGTGATGGAGAATGTGAAGGGTATTCTGACGAAAGATAAGGGTAAATTCAAGACGGCAGTAATGAATGAAATCCGTTCTATCATTGATGATGAGAGAGTGGATGACACACTTGCCTATTTTAACGGTGTTCTAAGCAGAACGGCTAATGATTCAGTACGTCAATGCTTTATCAACAAGATTAGAATAGAAACTGTTGAGGATGGCAAAGAGGACTTTTTCATCGACAAATATTTCCAAATTGTGGAGTCAGTTTACAAACAACTGACGAAGCCAGTTCCTTTGAAGGTTAGTAAGAGTAATCAACATATTACGACGATACGTCACGCCTTGTCTCTTCTTAAATTATCTTCAAAGCGACAGAAATTGATAGATTCCATTCTACATCTGAAAGCTGAGGCAGACGTAGATAATGACAGATTGGTAAAGAAGTTTAATGACTTCGTGTATGCTTTAAGCGACGACGATTTAGCTGAAACAATAAATAGACACCTTTATTGGGCAGAGGAATTTAAGGATCAAACGGAGCTTGCGGATAGGTTAAAACTGATGGTTAATCTTTACACGCTTACTTTGGAAGAGGTCTTTGGCGAATTACGGAAATATGCAGAGGATGACAATTCTCTTGAAAAATATGAGCAAGTAATGAATGAGATACACCTCTATCGTATAAAGAAGCCGCTAATACTGAATTCTTCTGACTATGGAGTGCCTCAGAATCGTGAAAGGGTTATCTTCATTGGATGCCGTAAGGATCAGCCAATGATTACGGATATACCTGCAACAACTGAGGACAACAAAGTAACTGTCTATGAGGCATTGCACGACTTGGACTTCTTGAACAATGGTGAATCTGCAAGTGACTATTCAGAAGTTCCCGAAATAAACCGATACGCAGCTCTGGATATTACTCGAAGCATTGACGGAAAGCCCGATGACAACGGTGAAACTTATTCTGAGTGGTCAAGACAAGGACGACTTGGACACCGCTTTACTATCAAAGAGCCTTTCTATGTAAGGAGCCTGGATGATCTTGAAAACGAGATTGTTAAACATGCTCGCCTATTCAATCATCAGACAAGCAAGCAGAGTGAAGAGGTGCTTAATCGCTTAGAAGTCATTGCCGAAGCCGGTGACTATACTGATGAAGTGAAAAAGCAATTGTCGGATATGGGGCTCAACTCTGACAAACGTAACTATACGGTATTAAAGCCAGATGGTCAATCACCAACAGTTGTTACCTTGCCAGACGATTTCATTCACTACCATAGTCATCGTGCACCAACGGTAAGAGAGATGGCACGCTTGCAATCCTTTGATGATTCCTTCGTGTTTCAGGGAAAAAGAACCACAGGTGGCGACAAGCGTAAATCTGAAACGCCTCAATACACAATGGTAGGAAATGCTGTACCACCATTAATGGCTAAAGCAATAGCCAATAAGATTTTGGAATTGATAACTATCTAATTAATAAAGTGATGGCACGGTTATTATTAATCTTTTTCCTTGTTTAGGTATTTGTCTCTCTTTCAATAGTAGGGGACCAACAAATGCTCCATCTGTACAGAAACCGACAAATCATGAGTTCGTTGTTGATTCTCTGCGGGCAAAAATTGAGACACTTCTCTCTCTATCAATCAATCAATAATCAGCTGTTAGAGTGTCTTGACATTGATTTGTCGTTGAAGGAGGACAAATAAAAACCACGTCTAAAATCTTTATTGGGCCGTGACTTGGAAAGATCTATTCTGTCGATGGTGACAGTGGAACCATGATAGAGCTTCATCATAGCTGACCTCCTTTCCTGCGGCAGTATGAAGCCATACTCTCAACCATGTCATTGAAGGACTGGGTGTGCATCACGTCATAGTATTCGTGTGCAACAGATATAGCCCCATAGCGATGGAGATACTGGTACGCCTCTGTTTCGGTCATGGAAAAGCGGCGGGCAAACGCAGCGATGAGTGCTACGATATATTCTGCGATGTCTTTAATTGGGTACATCCTATTTCTGAGTTTTTGAAGCTTTTCTGCGTGAGACGGCACAAAGTTACACATTATTTTATTACGTGCGGCATAAATATCTTCTTTTTTCGGCATGGGGCACAAAAAAGCCTTCCCACGTGAATGGGAAGGCGAAGGGTGAATGCTTTCGGTATTTATTGTTATTTGTGAGTCATCGGACTTGCGGGGGCACACTTGACTTCAGCAGGACGGAGGAGGGGTGAGGTGAAGCGGATGGTGGCGGTGCCAGGGGTGATGTAGGCAAGGAGGCGGCCGGCGTGGGCGCGTTCGTGGCGGTCGGTTTTGTTGGAGGTGTCGCTGATGTCGCCGTTCTCCAAACCGAGCAGGCGCGAGGTGCCGTCGATGTGGCAGGTGATGTCGTTGTCGGCGAGAGGCACGAGATTGCCGTCTTCGTCGAGGACTTCGACATGGATGAGAACGACGTCGCCAGACGCCGATGCCGCTGGGTCGAGGGTGGCGCGCAGGGCATAGGGACGGCCGCAGGTGGTGATCGTGGAGGTGGCACCGTTGGTGGCCTCGCAGCTGAGCGTTCCGGCTTGGTAGTCGATGTCCCAGTAGAGGATGTCGGTGTCCTTGTCGCGCTTGGGGTCGCCGCCTACGGGAGTGTTGTTGAGCAGCAGGCGTGCTGACGGAGCGTTGGTGTAGCAGACGACGCGGACGCGCTGGCCTTCTTCATAGTTCCAGATGGCGGGAGCGTAGGGGGAGACCCAGTTGCGACCCCGATTGCGGCGGCCGCCAGGTTGCATGGCGGGATAGGTGCCGATGTAGCAGACGGGCTGCTCGGCCCACAGCGCAGCGCGGTAGTGGCCGTTGGGCTTGATGTTGCCGGCGAGGTCGAGTAGGCCGGCCGAAGAGCCGCGAGCTGGCCAGGGGCCGCTCTCGCCGAGGTAGTCGATGCCGGTCCACAGGAACTGTCCGAAGATGTGCTCGTTGTCTCGCACGGCTTTCCATGCGGGCAGGTCGTGGCGGTTCTCGCTGCCGTAGATGACGCGCTTGGGGTAGCGCTGATGGTCGGTGGCGTAGCGGCTTTCGGTGTAGTTGTAACCTACGACATCCACGGCTTCGGGGTAGGCAGTCTCGTTGCTCATGACGACACCGGCGAGGGCGCCTGTGACAGCACGTGAGTCATCGATGTCGCGCACAATCTTGGCCAGACGCTGTGCGATGATGCCGATGCGCTCGGCATTGGGTTGGTCGGGTTTGTAGCCGCCATAGGCAGGCTGTGTGAAGTCGCTGCCACCGCCGTTGAGGACGGGGTGGGAGTAGGGGTCGTTGGGGTAATCGACTTCATTGCCGATGCTCCAGAGGAAGATGCAGGGGTGGCAGCGGTCGCGGCGCACCATGTCGGCCACGTCGCGGTCTATCCACTCCTCGAAGTAATCAAAGGTGCCTTCGAAGCCGGGCTTGCCCTGGTTCCAGCCCTTCAGCCACTTGCGCTTGGGGAACTCCCATTCGTCGCTGGCCTCGTCCATGACGAGCAGGCCGAGCGAGTCGCAGAGGGCGTAGAGGGCAGGGGCATGAGGGTTGTGGCTCATGCGGAGAGCGTTGACGCCGATGGACTTGAGGTTGAGGAGGCGATGTTTCCACACGCCGACGGGAACGGCGGTGCCGAGGGCACCGGCATCGTCGTGCACACAGACGCCCTTGACCTTCATCCACTTTCCGTTGAGGGCAAAGCCTTTGTCGGACGAGAACTGCAGTGTGCGCAGTCCCATGGGCACCTCGGAGCGATCCACCTCCTGGCCGTTGGCCATCAGGCGCGCGCGTACCTTATATAGATAGGGGGAGTCGAGGTTCCAGAGGTGAGGTGAGGGGATGGTTAAAGAGCAGACCCACCCTCCGCCCTCCCTGTTAGGGAGGGAACTATTACTTTTGCTGCTGGCTATGACCTTTTCATCTCTATCAATAATTTCAATTTGAATGCTTCTTGAGGATGTCTTGTTTTGAGAGGTGACCACTCCCTCCCTTACAGGGAGGGTGAGGGGTGGGTCTTCTACCTTTACCTCCACCACCGCCTTCTTGCTGTTGAGGCTCTTCACCTTCCATGAGGTGCCCCAGAGAGCCAGATGTGTGGCGGGGGCACTGACGAGCCACACGGGGCGGTAGATGCCGGAACCCGTGTACCAGCGTGAGTCGTTCTGACGGGAATGATCTACATGTACGGCAATCACATTGTCATCGCCCACATGCAGGTAAGGGGTGAGGTCATAGAGGAACGAGGCGAAACCGCTGGGGCGATAGCCGATGCGGTGGCCGTTGACATAGACCGTGGAGCGGTTATAGACGCCCTCGAAGTAGATGTATAGTTTACGTCCGTCGGCGATGTCATAGGCTGTGACGTCCAGCGTGTGGCGATACCATCCCATTCCGCCGGGCAGGTAGCCTTGGCAGGAGCCGCAGTCGGGTGACATGGGCTGTGTCACGCCCCAGTCATGGGGTACTGCCACTCGTTGCCATCGCGAGTCATCGAAGGTTGGGGCAGAGAGGGTGCTGTCATGCTCGGTAGTCAGCTGAAAGCGCCAACCGTGGTTCAATAGACGTGCTTGCCCGAAGTCTGGTTGGGCGGAAGCGAGGAGGGGGAGCCATCCAAGCAGTAAGGAAAGGAAATGTCGTGTTTTCATAGAGCGTGTTAGTCGTAAAGCGGTTTATGATGAGAGCCCTATGAGCACAGGTGGTTCATAGGGCTCTCGTATGAGTTAAAGAGTTGCCAGATAGCGTTCAGCCTCGATGGCTGCTTTTGCGCCCGAGGCTGCGGCCACGACACCCTGACGGTAGTGCGGGTCGGCCACATCGCCGGCTGCGAAGACACCGGGGACACCCGTGCGGGGTGAGTCGCCCTCGGTGAGGATGTAGCCCGTCTCGTCGGTCTTCACCCAAGGAGTGAAGAGGTCTGAGTTCGGACGATGGCCAATGGCCAGGAAGAAGCCGTCGATGGCGATGTCGTAGCGACGCTCGTCGGTCTCGCCCTTGCGATAGACGACATGTGCTCCCTCGACACCGTTCTCGCCGAAGAGACCTACGGTGTTGTGCTCGAAGAGCACTTCAATCTTAGGATTATTGAGCACGCGCTCCTGCATAATCTGTGTGGCACGCAGGTAGGGCTTGCGCACAATGAGATAGACCTTCGCGGCGAGGCCGGCGAGATAGGATGCCTCCTCGCAGGCGGTGTCGCCACCGCCGACGACGGCCACGGTCTTCTTGCGGTAGAAGAAACCGTCGCAGGTGGCACAGGCCGAGACGCCCTGGCCACGGTATTTCTCTTCATCGGCTAGGCCGAGATACTTGGCGGAGGCACCGGTGGCGATGATGAGGCAGTCGCAGGTGACCTCGCTGTTATCGTCGAACCATAGGTGATAGGGTGCTTTGCTCAGGTCGGCCTTCACTGCCATATTCGGCACAAACTGACAGCCGAAGCGCTCGGCCTGGGAGCGCATGTTATCCATGAGCTCGTTGGCATCGATGCCTTCGGGGAAGCCGGGGAAGTTCTCCACTTCGGTGGTGGTGGTGAGCTGGCCGCCGGGCTGGAGACCTTCATACAAGACGGGGGTGAGGCCGGAACGACCGGCATAGATAGCAGCTGTGTAGCCTGCAGGGCCGCTGCCGAGGATGAGGAGTTTAATGTGTTTCATATATTCAAGGGTTTAGGTGGCCCCCTCTAAATCTCCCCGAGGGGAGACTTGGGAGAGGGACAGTGGAAGGGGGGTATGGGGTCAAAGGGTTCAAAGGATTCAAAGAGTTCAAGTTTCATTTTTCATTCCCTACGCTCCCCTTTAGGGGGCTCGGGGGCTTTTTTATCTTAGATCGATTACTTCGACCTTAGGATAGTCCTTCTTGGGAAATACAAAGGTGGAAGCGGGGAATACTAAGCCGTTCTGGAAGGAGAGGATGGACAGGCGCACCCAGTCGCCATCGCGCTTGGCACGGATGCACAGCGGATTGTAGTTGGCCTGGTCGATGTCCACGAAGATGTCGCTGTAGTCGGTGTCTTCGTACTTCGGCCACAGGTGCACGACATAGGTGGGGCGCCCGCGGAGAGTGGATTTCGTCATGCGGTAGTTGAAACCGCGCTTGTAGATGTTCACGAGTATGGCGGGATTCAGTTCCACCAGGTCTTCTTCGTCGGGTTCCGACACATTCACTTCATTGCTGTTCTTCATCATGCTCCACTGCGTCTTGCCGTCGAACCATACGAGGAGTTCTTCGGTGGTCATCTGGAAGCTGTTGCCATTCATGAGCATCGTGCCGGTGGTTGTGCTCTGTGGCGTCATGCCGTTGAACTGTGTGGCTTTGAACTGGGCTTTCACGCCGCCCGTCTTGGTCATGCGGGCAGCTGTGTTGTCGAGGACTTTTCGGGCACTCTGTGCGCTGACGTTGAGCGTGAGTGCCGACAGGAGGATGGTGAAGATGATTTTATGCATGTCGGATGAAATAATTTCTTTTATTAGACAATGTGTGAGGGAAAAGGTTTAACCGAGGTCGTTGAGCAGGAACTCCAGCGAGGCCTCGTCCTGGATGAGCACGTCGCGCGGCTTGGCACCCTGTGCAGGGCCTACGACGCCTGCGTGTTCCAGCTGGTCCATGAGTCGTCCGGCGCGGTTGTAGCCGATGGAGAACTTGCGCTGTATCATGCTCGTGGAGCCTTGCTGCGAGCTGACGATGAGGCGTGCAGCGTCGGCGAACATCGGGTCGAGGTGGTTCATATCGACGTCGGCAGCGCCACCACCCGTGTCCTCCATGGGCGGACGTGGCAGGGCGAAGGGCCCTGAATAGCTCTGCTGGCAGGCGATGAAGTTGGCGATGCGCTCCACCTCGGGGGTATCTACGAAGGCACACTGCAGACGCACGGGCTCGCTGCCGGCCAGGAACAGCATGTCACCCTTACCGATGAGCTGGTTGGCACCCGGACGGTCGAGGATGGTGCGCGAGTCAATCATGGCGCTGACCTTGAAGGCCATGCGTGCAGGGAAGTTGGCTTTGATGGTACCCGTGATGATGTTGGTCGTCGGGCGCTGTGTAGCGATGATCATGTGCATGCCTACGGCGCGTGCCAGCTGTGCGATGCGGGCGATGGGGAGCTCGATTTCTTTGCCGGCAGTCATGATGAGGTCACCGAACTCGTCGATGATGACCACGATGTATGGCAGGAACTTATGTCCGTGTTCGGGGTTCAGCTGGCGGTTGCGGAACTTCTCGTTGTATTCCTTGATGTTGCGGGCGCGTGCCTTCTTCAGCAGATCGTAGCGCGTATCCATTTCCACACATAGGCTCTTCAGCGTGTTGATGACCTTCTGCACATCGGTGATGATGGGCTCGTCCTCCGTGTCGTCCTCGATCTGTGCGAGGAAGTGGTTCACGATGGGCGTGTAGATAGGGAACTCCACCTTCTTGGGATCGACCATTACGAACTTCAGCTCAGCGGGGTGCTTCTTGTAGAGCAATGAGGTGATGATGGCGTTGAGGCCCACGGACTTACCTTGACCAGTGGCACCGGCCACGAGCAGGTGCGGCATCTTGGCCAAGTCGGCCATGAAGACCTCGTTGGTGATGGTTTTGCCCAGCGCCATCGGCAGCTCCATCGTGGTCTCCTGGAACTTCTTGCTGTTGAGGATGCTTTCCATCGACACAATCTGCGGCTTGGCGTTCGGCACCTCGATGCCGATGGTGCCCTTGCCGGGGATGGGCGCGATGATGCGGATGCCGAGGGCGGACAGCGAGAGGGCGATGTCATCCTCCAGGTTGCGAATCTTGGAGATGCGCACGCCAGGGGCTGGCGTGATCTCGTAGAGCGTGATGGTCGGGCCCACGGTGGCCTTGATGCTGGAGATCTCGACGCCGAAGGTGCGCAGTACGTATATGATCTGGTCCTTGTTCTTGTTCTGCTCCTCCATGTCGATGCTGGCATGCGGGTCGATGTCGTAGTGCTTCAGCAGGTCGAGGGTGGGGTAGCGGTAGTTCTCCAGGTCGAGCTTCGGGTCGTAGGGCTCGAGGGCTGCCACGCGCGCTGCGTCGGCGATGTCCTCTTCCTGCGTCTGCTCTATCTCCAGCGGTATGTCCGTGCCGCTTGTGGCTTCGGGCTTCGCCTTCGGCTCGGCGGGTGTCTCCTCCTGCATGGGTGTGTCTATCGTCAGCTCGATCTCCGTTTTCACGGGGATGGGCTCTTTGACGGGGCTTGCCGTAGGTGTTACGGGTACGGCCTCCGGGATGCTCATGTCAATGACCGTTGCCGTGGGCTCTTCCTCCGTGGCTGTAGCCTCCTTCTTCTTGCGGAAACGGGCTGCCGTGCGACGGCAGAAGTTCACGATGCTGCTGAGCACGGGGTAGCGCTCCTGCAGCTCGCGGGCGAACTGCTGGGGGTGCAGCAGGCGGCGGATGATTCGGATGGTCTCAGCGCTGAGATAGCAGAGATAGGCCAACAGCGTGAGGAACAGCAGGATGAATGTGCCCACAGGGCCCATGATGCTGTCGAGGATTTCCACGATGCGCAAGCCGTGGTAGCCGCCAGGGCTGATATAGCTGATGGCCGTGTTACCGGCAAAGATGTCCGTGAGGAAGAAAGCTGCCGCCACGCTGATCCAGCAGAGCAGCACGGTGCAGTTGATGAACCACTTCCACAGGCGCACATAATAGGCTCCCGTGAGTTTCAGCGAGGCTGCGAAGAGGAACACGGGGATGAAGAAGGCACCCAGACCGAAGTTCCTCGTCATCCAATAGTCGCTCCACCACGCGCCCATATACCCGGCCCAGTTCTTGGCCTGGCCGAAGTAGCCGCCTTGCAGCACCTTCTGGTCCTCGCCGCCGGTGAGCAGGTGGGACACGAAGCTGAGGAGCGTGAAGGCAGCGACAGCCAGCAACACCACGCCGAAGAAGATGCGCACGGCCTCCGTGCGGTTGAGGGGTTCGTCCTTGTCGCCGCGGAGGGCTGTGCCTACGTGGAGCGTGTCGCCGTTGCCAGCGCCTTTGCGCGCAGGTCGCTTGGGCGCGCGAGTACGCGTCGGGGGAGTCTTTGTTTGTTGAGTCATATTTCTTCCTATTCCTTATTTTGGCACAAAAGTAGTGAATATTTCGTAACTTTTCATCAAAAACATCTCATTTTTTTCCAAAAAGCAGTAATTTTGCCCCCCTGAAGCGCATACTTTCGTGAAAACTATCTATTCTCACTACGATAAATCGGCCATTTCGGCACTCCCGAAGGTGCAGTTTGAGGGACGCATCATCGTCATTCAAAGCATCGGCGAGGCACGCCGTGCTGTCGATTACCTCCTAAGAGCCCCACGCTTGGGCATCGACACAGAGACGCGCCCCAATTTCAAGCCTGGCGGCATGAACCCCGTCTCGCTGCTACAGGTCTCCACGCCCGACACCTGTTTCCTCTTCCGGCTGGTGCGCATCGGCCTGCCAGACTGTGTGGTGAGACTGCTGGCCGACACCTCCGTGCAGAAGGTAGGGCTCTCGCTGCACGATGACTGGGCGCAGCTGCGGCGACGCCAGGACTTCGAGCCTGGCAAGTACCTGGAACTGCAGGATTATGTCCGTAAGCTCGGCATCGAGGACATGAGCCTTCAGAAGCTTTATGCCAATCTCTTCCACCAGAAAATCTCCAAGGCACAGCGCCTCTCCAACTGGGATGCCGACGTGCTGACCGAGGCGCAGAAGCGCTATGCCGCCACCGATGCATGGGCCTGCCTGCGGTTATATGATGAGATTAACCATCTTTTCTCAACAAAAGATTATCAGTTAGTTAATACTGAATAGTATCAAGAGTTCAAAAGCTCAAAAGTTCAAGAGTTCAAGGGTTCAAGAGTTCAATTTTTCAATCTTTCAATCTTTCAATTTTTCAATTTTTCAATCTTTCAATGATTATTACTCTCAAGCGCGGTAAGGAAGAATCGCTGCGGCGTTTCCACCCCTGGATCTTCTCAGGCGCCATACACCATATCGAAGGACAACAGGAGGAGGGCGCCCTGGCGCGTGTCCTCAGTGCAGACAGCGACTATCTCGCTACGGGCCATTGGCAGATAGGCTCCATTGCCGTGCGCGTGCTCACCTTCGACGATGAACCCATCGACCTCGCCTTCTGGCAGCGTCGCCTCGCAGCTGCACTTGAAGTGCGCAAGGCCATCGGCGTGGCCGACAATCCCCACAACAGCACCTACCGCCTCGTCCACGGCGAGGGCGACCACCTGCCCGGGCTGGTCATCGACATCTATGGCCAGACGGCCGTCGTGCAGGCACATAGCGTGGGTATGCACTGCTGCCGCCAGCAGATTGCCGAGGCCCTGCAGCGCGTGATGAGTCCCACCGTACACCATATTTATTATAAGAGCGAGACGACGCTCCCCTTCAAGGCCGACCTTGGTCAGGAGAACGGCTTCCTCGTGGGCGGCGATGCCGACGACGTGGCTGTGGAGAATGGTCTGAAGTTCCATATCGACTGGTTGCGCGGTCAGAAGACAGGCTTCTTCGTGGATCAGCGCGACAACCGCAGCCTCCTCGAAGCCTATTCCCGTGGGCGCGACGTGCTGAATATGTTCTGCTACACGGGCGGCTTCTCCGTCTATGCCATGCGTGGCGGTGCCCATCAGGTGCACTCCGTCGATAGCTCGGCCAAGGCCGTCGATCTCGTGAATGCCAACATCGAGCTCAACTTCCCCGGCGACACGCGCCACCAAGCCTTTGCCGAGGATGCCTTCCGCTTCCTGCAGCAGATGGACGACGGTGCCTACGACCTCATCATCCTCGATCCCCCCGCCTTCGCCAAGCACAAGGATGCCCTGCGCAATGCCCTCAAGGGCTACACCCGTCTGAACCTGCGCGCCTTCGAGAAGATACGCCCCGGCGGCATCCTCTTCACCTTCTCCTGCTCGCAGGCTGTCAACAAAGACCAGTTCCGCATGGCCGTGTTCACGGCTGCGGCACAGAGCGGCCGACGTGTGCGCATCCTCCATCAGCTCCACCAACCTGCAGACCATCCCATCAACATCTATCATCCCGAGGGTGAATACCTGAAAGGACTCGTTTTATTCGTCGAATAAGTTAAAGAGGTTTGCAGAAACAGGCTATTTTAGTTAAAATATGTAATACTTCAACATAAAATAGTCCTAACACGTTGTAGGTTATAAAAATAATGCATACCTTTGCACCGTGTTTTTCATGGTATTAGATTTAAGGTTAATGAAAGGTAGGTTGTCGTGAGACAACCTTCCTTTTCTTTTATCCCTCTCACTTGATGATGACTGTCTCCGTTCCGCTTTTGCGATGAATCAGGTTCACGCCGTGGCGCGTGTTGCTGAGGCGTTGTCCGGAGATGCTGTAGATCTCGGCAGGTCCCTTGTCGTCGCTGGGCGTTACGGGCTTCACGTTGGCGGGGGCGCTATCGTTGTAGAGCAGCGAGATGGTGTCACCATCATTTGTGGTTTGTTCTTATTCTATGACGGCGTGGAGGAGGACGACGTCGGTGAGGGGGCGGTCGAGGGAGTCGGTGGGGAGAGACTGGATGGCCTTGACGACTTTCATGCCATCGATGACGTGGCCGAAGACGGTGTAGGTGCCGTCGAGATGGGGCGCGCCGCCTCGCGTGAGGTAGGTCTGCCACATCTCATAGTTCATCTCGATGCCGTTCTCCTCCAGCGCAGCGCGCACCTTCCCCAGGGAAGTCTCGCCGAAGCTGCGGCCATAGACGATGTAGAACTGCGAAGAGCTGCTGCGCATTTCGGGGTTTGCATCGTCGCCCTCGCGTGCTGCGGCCAGCGCGCCACGTTCGTGGAAAAGCCAGGGCAGACGGAACTCAGGCTCCAGCGTGTAGCCGAGGTCTCCGTCGCCGAGGGGCTTGTCGCGCGAGGGCGACTGCAAGGTGCCGTCAGCCTGCGTGTGTACGCGGCTGTCGGGGTCGCCGCCCTGGATCATGAAATCCTTGATGACGCGATGGAAGAGCGTGCTGTCGAGGACACCCTCTCGCACATTCTTAAGGAAATTGTCGCGATGACGCGGTGTCTCGTCGCTCAGCTCCACGCGGATGACGCCGTGGGTGGTCTCCAGTCGCACGACGGCAGGCTTTTGCTTCTTCGGCTTGGTACCAGCGGCTAAAGTTGCGCTGGTGGCTGATGCGGTGCCAATCACTAACACGACGCTAACAAACCATATAATCAGTTTCCCCATTGATAAACGTTTAATCTCTAATCTTTAATCTCTAATCTCTAATCTATCATCAGCCAGTCGTCGATGAGGCGGCGGGCGATGGAGGCTTTGTCAGGGATGGGCGGAAGGTTGTCGCGTGTGAACCAGCCGCCTTCCGTGAGTTCTTCCTTCTGCAGACGGATTTCGCCGTCGGCATAGTCAGCTGTGAAGCCTACCATGAGGCCGAAAGGGTAAGGCCACGGCTGCGAGCCAAAGTACTTCAGGTTCTTGACGCTGATGCCCACTTCCTCGCGCAATTCGCGCTCCACGCATTCTTCCAGTGACTCACCTGTTTCAAGGAAGCCGGCCACCAGTCCGTAGTGGTTGCTGCGGAAGTTGCGGGCGCGAACGAGGAGGACCTCGGAAATTTGACAATTTGACGATTCACAATTTGACGATTGTATAGCGTTCCCTTTATTGCAATTGTCCGATTGTAAATTGTCCGATTTTCTCATTCTACAAACCCTCACAATGATCGCTGTGGAGGGACTAGGCCACCATTCCTTGCCGCATTCGGGACATTTCTTGCTGATGTCCGTCATCCATTTGGTGGGAGCACCACAGACTCCGCAATACTTGGTGTTCTGGTCCCAATAGATGAGCTCGGCCGCCTTGCTGGCCAGCTGGTATTCCTCAGGGCTGAGCACGGCGTGCGACTTCCTGAGTCCCATCATCTCCAGTCCCTCCACACCCACGAAAGGTTTATCGAGGCGAACGACTTTTAAATTGAAAATTGAAACTTGAGAATTGACAATGGACTCATTTCTTATTGTTGTCACGATGTTCCAGGGCTGGAGTGACACGGGTGGCTCGTCCCCAATGGGAAGAGAGAAGGCGCCGTCAGCGCCCTCTCTCCTTAGTAATATGTCGCCTGCACAAAGGCAGGACCAGATGGTCATGAATTTAAAGTTTAAGGTTTAAAGATTAAATGCAGAGGTCTTTGCAGACGGCTTTGACTTTGGCCATGCCGGCTTCGCAGGCGGCGGGGTAGGCGGCTGCGGTGGCCATGGCGGCAGGTGCCTCGATGTAGAACTTGATCTTAGGCTCTGTGCCGGAGGGACGCACGCTGACCTTGGTGCCATCCTCGGTGAACCATTGGAGGACGTTGGAGGTGGCGGGCATGTCGAGTTTGGTGACATTGCCAGCAGCGTCGGTGGCGGTGAGGGCCTGATAGTCCTTGATGCAGATGACCTTGCTGCCGCCGAGGGTCTTGGGAGCCTTGGTGCCACGGAAGTCAACCATCATCTGCTTGATCTCGTCGGCACCGGTCTTACCCGGACGTACCACGTTGACGGTGTGGTTCATCGTGTAGCCGTACTCGAGGTAGATGTCCATGAGCAGGTCATAGAGTGTCTTGCCGTTGTCCTTTGCCCAGGCTGCAATCTCGCAGATGAGGCAGATGCTGGCGGGGCTGTCCTTGTCGCGAACCTTGTCGAAGGGCAGGAAGCCGAAGCTCTCCTCGCCGCCGCCAATGTACTTCTTGACGCCTTCATTCTCACGGATGAGGGCGGCAATCCACTTGAAGCCGGTGTAGCAGTCCATGAGCTCCACGCTGTTCTTGTCGGCGATGCGCTTGATGAGTTCGGTGGTCACGATGGTCTTTACGAGGAATTCGTTGCCCTTGAGCTGGCCGAGTTTCTTCTTGTTGGCAATGATATACCAGGCGAACATCATGCAGGTCTGGTTGCCGTTGAGGATTTCCCATTCGCCCTTCGGGTTGCGGCATACGATGGCCAGACGGTCAGCATCGGGGTCGGAGGCTATCACCAGGTCGGCGTTGAGCTTCGTGCCCAGCTTCATGCCCAGGGTCATGGCCTCGGAGTTCTCGGGATTCGGGCTGACGACGGTGGGGAAGTTGCCGTCGATGACCATCTGCTCGGGCACCACATGGATGTTCTGGAAGCCCCATGAGCGCAGTGCCTCGGGGATGATGACGCGGCCTGTGCCGTGCAGCGGGGTATAGACGATGTTCAGGTCCTTCTGGCGGTTGATGACCTCTTGATCCACCATGGCTTCCTTGACAGCCTGCAGGTAGTCCCAGTCCATCTCGCCGCCGATGATCTGAATCAGGTCGGGGTTGCCCTGGAACTTCACCTCTTCGATTTTAACCTTGTTGACTTCGTCGATGATGCCCGTGTCGTGGGGAGCCAGCACCTGTGCGCCATCTTCCCAGTAAGCCTTGTAGCCGTTGTACTCCTTCGGGTTGTGGCTGGCGGTCACGTTGACACCTGCCTGTGCCTTCAGCTGACGGATGGCGAAGCTGATCTCAGGGGTGGGGCGGAGGCTCTCGAAGAGATAGACCTTGATGCCGTTGGCGGAGAAAATGTTAGCCACGGTCTCAGCAAACTCGCGACCATGGTTGCGGCAGTCGTGACCCACGACGACAGCGATGTCTTTCTTGCCGGCAAAAGCCTTGTTGATATAGTTGGCGAAGCCCTGTGTGGCAGCGCCTACGATGTAGCGGTTCATGCGGTTGGTGCCTGCGCCCATGATGCCGCGCAGACCACCCGTGCCGAATTCCAAACTCTGATAGAAAGCATCCACGAGCGCTGTCTTGTCCTCGGCATCGAGGAGCGCCTTGACTTCGGCCTTCGTCTGTTCGTCATACACGGGCGAGGCGAGCCACTCCTTGGCCTTAGCCTCGCAGGATTTAATCAATTCGATATCCATATTATTCTAATTATACTTCTGTAACTCATTGAAATTCTTTACTTCACCTTTGCAGCGGCCTTGCGTGCCTTCTGCTCGGCTTTCTCTGCTTGTATGCGAGCCTTCTCAGCCTTTTGCTGAGCTTTCAGGCGGGACTGCTCTTCCTTGTGAGCCTTCTTGGCGGCGGCAGCATCCTTCTTGGCTTGTTTGGCAGCATTCTCCATCTGCTTGATCTGCCCTTTGATGTCCTTCACCTTCTGCTTAGCGTTCTTCTCATTGGTCTGAGCTGTCTTCACGTTCTGCTTGGCATCCTTTACAGCCTGCTTGGCAGCTTCTGCCTCTTGCTCAGCTGATTGCAGGTCGCGCTTCAGGTTCTCGATATCAGCCTTGGCGTCTTTGTGCGCTTGTGCAGCCTGTTGTGCATTGTCCTTGGCTGCTTCCACGCTGGCTTTGATTTCTGCCGTGCGCTGTTGTGCGGACTCCACGGTGGAATTGCCAAGAACACTGGGCTGAATAGGCTCTACGTCTTGAGCATTCATGGCCATCGGCAATGCAAGAGCCATGGCAGCAATCATCCAAAATCTTTTCATAGTTGTAGCGTTTTAGGTATTAATAGATAATTAGACTAAATATGGGGCAAAGATAGGCGTTTCCCGTCAAATGACAAAGAAAAGAACGTTTTTTTGCGCCTTCTATTTAAAAATGTTTGCTCGCGCGCGATTTTTCCTTCAAAATTTGGTTGAGTGGTAGAAAAGGCGTAAATTTGTCGGCTGAAAGCGAGCACGCATGTGCTCCTCTCTGTCACTCAATATGAAACATCATCAACCCAATAAACTCATCAACACAAAAATCTCATGAAGAAGTACAATTTCAATGCCGGCCCCAGCAAGCTCCCCCGCGAGGTGATGGAGGCTACCGCTGCTGCCTGCCTCGATTTCGAGGGCAGCGGCCTGTCCCTGATGGAAATGAGCCACCGTGCCAAGAATTTCCAGCCCGTGGTGGATGAAGCAGTCGCCCTGTTCAAGGAACTGTTGGACATCCCCGAAGGTTACAGCGTTATCTTCCTCGGAGGCGGTGCCAGCCTGCAGTTCTGCATGGTCCCCTATAACTTCCTTGAGAAGAAGGCTGCCTACCTGAACACCGGTGTCTGGGCCACGAAGGCCGAGAAGGAGGCTAAGCTCTTCGGCGAGGTCGTAGAGGTGGCTTCCAGCAAGGACAAGAACTTCACCTACATCCCCAAGAACTTCACCATCCCCACGGATGCCGACTACTTCCATATCACCAGTAACAACACCATCTACGGTACGGAGATCCTGAAGGACTACGACAGCCCTGTGCCCATGATTGCTGATATGAGCTCTGATATCTTCAGCCGTCCCATCGACGTGAGCAAGTACGGCATGATCTACGGTGGCGCTCAGAAGAACCTTTCTATGGCTGGCGTGACCTTCTGCATCATCAAGGAGGACTTGGTGGGCAAGGTGAGCCGTGCAATCCCCACGATGCTCAACTATCAGACGCACATCAGCAAGGGCAGCATGTTCAACACACCGCCTACGGTGCCCATCTACTGCGCACTGCAGAACCTCAAGTGGATCAAGAAGCAGGGTGGCGTGAAGGAGATGGAGCGTCGTGCCATCGAGCGTGCTGAAATCGTCTATGGCGAGATCGACCGCAACAAGCTCTTCGTAGGTACTGCCGAGGAAGACAGCCGCTCACGCATGAACATCACCTTCGTCCTCAAACCCGAATACATGGAGCTGCAGGATGAGTTCATGGCCTTCGCTACCAGCAAGGGTATGGTTGGCGTGAAGGGTCATCGCGATGTCGGTGGCTTCCGTGCCAGCTGCTACAACGCCATGGATCTCGAAGGCGTCAACGCCCTCGTAGCTTGCATGCAAGAATTTGAGAAGCTTCATTGATCTCGCGCAGCCATTCTTTAAACTTTAACCATTAAACCTTAAACTACGGGCTTTGCCCGTGAGAAAAATGAAAGTTTTAATTGCAACAGAAAAGCCTTTCAGCGGCGTAGCCGTGAAGGGTATCAAAGAGGTCTTCGATGCTGCCGGTTATGAGACAGCCCTCTTGGAGAAATATACAGAGAAGGCACAGCTGCTGGAAGCTGTGAAGGACGCCGACGCCCTCATCATCCGTTCCGACAAGGTGGATGCTGAAGTCCTCGATGCTGCCAAGCAGCTTAAAATAGTGGTACGCGCGGGCGCGGGTTACGACAACATCGACCTCGAGGCCGCTACGGCTCACAAGGTTGTGGCCATGAACACCCCGGGCCAGAACGCCAACAGCGTGGCAGAACTCGTCTTCGGTCTCCTCGTCTATGCCAAGCGCAACTTCTTCAATGGCACCAGCGGTACCGAGCTGAAGGACAAGCGTCTGGGCATCCTCGCTTTCGGCAACGTGGGCCGCAACGTGGCCCGTATCGCCAAGGGCTTCGACATGGAGGTGCTGGCCTACGATGCCTACTGCCCCGCAGACGTCATCGAGGCTGCCGGCGTGAAAGCTGTCAAGTCGCAGGACGCACTCTTCGAGCAGGCTGACATCGTCAGCCTCCACATCCCTGCCACGGCAGAGACCAAGGAGAGCATCAACAAGGCACTCGTCAACAAGCTCCCGAAGGGTGGTATCCTCGTGAACACAGCCCGCAAGGAGGTCATCAACGAGCCCGAGCTGCTGGCACTCATGGCCGAGCGCGAGGACCTGAAGTATGTCACCGACATCAAGCCCGATGCCGACGCCGATTTCGCCAAGTTCGAAGGACGCTACTTCGCCACGCCCAAGAAGATGGGTGCGCAGACCGCTGAGGCTAACGTCAACGCCGGCATCGCTGCCGCCCATCAGATTGTTGACTTCTTGGAGAAGGGTATCACGAAGTTTAAGGTGAACTAAAGACCCACCCCCGACCCCTCCCGTAAGGGAGGGGTACCTTCAAGAATAGTTGAATTTAAGTTTAACCTTATAAATGCAAATCCCCTAAACTCCAAGTGGCAAAACATTCCACCCTCCCCCTACAAGGGGGAGTGAGGAGGGGGTCCATATATGGCTAAAATCAAACCTTTCCGCGGGCTGCGTCCTCCCAAGAACCTGGTGGAGCTGGTCGAGAGCCGTCCTTACGATGTGCTGGACTCCGAGGAAGCCCGCGCTGAGGCGGGCGACAACGAGAAGTCGCTCTACCACATCATCAAGCCGGAAATCAACTTCCCCGTAGGTACCAGCGAGTACGACCCTCGTGTCTATGAGGAGGCTGCCCGCCAGTTCCAGATGTTCCAGGACAACGGCTGGCTCGTGCAGGATAAGGACGAGCACTACTACATCTACGCCCAGACCATGAACGGCAAGACGCAGTATGGCCTCGTCATCGCTGCCTACGTGGACGACTACATGAACGGCGTCATCAAGAAGCACGAGCTGACACGTCGCGACAAGGAGGAAGACCGCATGAAGCACGTGCGCGTGAACGATGCCAACATGGAGCCTGTCTTCTTTGCCTATCCCGACAATGCCGTCCTCGACGCCTTGCTGAAGCGCTATGCCCAGACGGAGCCCGAGTACGACTTCATCGCACCCATCGACGGCTTCCGACATCAGTTCTGGGTGATTAGCGACGCTGCCGACATCGCCACCATCACCGCAGAGTTCGCCAAGATGCCTGCCCTCTATATTGCCGACGGCCACCACCGCTCGGCTGCCGCTGCCCTCGTGGGCGCTGAGAAGGCACGTCTGAATCCCCACCATCGTGGCGACGAGGAGTACAACTACTTCATGGCCGTCGCCTTCCAGGCTTCGCAGCTCACCATCCTCGACTACAACCGCGTGCTGAAGGACCTCAACGGCCTCACCAGCGAGCAGTTCCTGGATGCCATCCGCAAGAACTTCACTGTGGAAGACAAGGGCACGGAGATCTACAAACCCCAGCGCCTGCATGAGTTCTCGCTCTATCTCGACGGCCACTGGTTCGCGTTGACGGCCAAGCCTGGCACCTACGACGAGAACGACCCCATCGGAGTCCTCGACGTGGACATCTCCAGCCGCCTCATCCTGCAGGATATCTTGCAACTTGGCGACCTGCGTTCCTCGCAGCGCATCGACTTCGTAGGTGGCCTGCGTGGCCTTGGCGAGCTGAAGCGTCGCGTGGACAGCGGCGAGATGCGTGCTGCGTTGGCACTCTATCCCGTCTCCATGCAGCAGATCATGGACATCGCCGACAGCGGCAAGATCATGCCACCCAAGGCCACTTGGTTTGAGCCCAAGCTCCGCAGCGGACTCGTCGTCCACAAACTTTCATGATCGACAGCTACAGAACAATACAATCCAAAAGCGAGGGTACTTATTCTGAACTCAGGAGTAAGTTCCTCGCTTTTGCTTTCCCCGTTTCTACGGTGGAGGAGGTGAAGGAGCTGGTGGAGGCGCATCAGAAGAAATACTACGATGCGCGCCACGTCTGCTATGCCTATATGCTGGGGCATGAGCGCCTCGTGTTCCGTGCCAACGACAACGGTGAGCCTAGTGGCACAGCCGGCAAACCCATCCTCGGGCAAATCAACTCCAACGAGCTGACGAACATCCTGATTATTGTAGTCCGTTATTTCGGAGGTGTGAAGTTAGGCACTAGCGGACTCATCCAAGCTTATAAGGCTGCCGCTGCCGAGGCGATAGCAGCAGCCACCATCATCGAGAAAACCGTGGATGAGGAAATCACGATTACCTTCGAATACACGTTGATGAACCAGGTGATGCGCGTGGTGAAGGAAGAGGAGCCCGCCATCGTGGCGCAGTCCTTCGACAACGACTGCTTGATGACCCTCGCCATCCGTGTCTCACAGATGCCTCGCCTGCGCGACCGCCTTGCAAAAATCGGCGGCCTCCGCATCGCCTAATCTCTGTTTTCCAGGAGAATATCAGACAAACTGTATTTGTCCATCAGACAGCTGCGGTCCACATGGCCGCGGATGCCCTGTATGCGACTCGTGGCGCTGTACTGCCACATCACGAAGGCAGCGTTGTCGCGCAACTCGGGAATGTCCTCGTGGTAGCGCGCAATCATATATTTATAATGTGTGAAGGGACCGCTGAGGTATTTGTTGTAGAAGTCGCGTGAGGTGTAGAGGATGGGTTGCACACCATAGTGGCGTTCCACCAGCTTCAGGAACTGCTTCAGTCTGTTCTGGAACTGACCCAACGGGGCTTTGCCGCGATGTTCGATATCGATGATGGGAACGAGGTCGTGGTGCTTGAGTTTGACAACAGAGGAGAAATTGCGGAACTGCTCGCTCACGTCGGCTGTGGGGCTGTAGAAATGGTAGCAGCCCACCTTCAGTCCTGCGTGCCGGGCGCCTTCGATATTGCGGTGATAGGTCTCATCTACGAGCTTCGCCCCCTCCGTGGCTTTCACATAGACGTAGTAGATGTTGGCGTTGCGTGCCACGTCCTTCCAGTTGATGCTGCCCTGATAGTGAGAGACATCGATGCCGCCAAGTCCTTTGTTGGCGACGTGTAATCCCGTTTGCTGTGCAAGCATCTCATTGTCGCCCAGCGGCGGCTGGGGTGTCAGGGAGGGCATAATCGCATCGGGCTGGGGGAGGGAAGCGTCGTAGGAATCGATGGCCTCCGTCTTCGATTTCTTTTTCTTCTTGTTATTACCTTCAGCCGTGGTGGCATATGCCATACCGACAAGGCACCATGTAAGGCACATGGCGAGGCTGAATTGTGTAATCCGTGAAAACTTAAAAAACATCTCTCTCTTTTCTAATAGGACTTATGGAAGTTCTGAACCGTCGAATGTCAGGGGCAGCAGGTCTCGCATACTGCGGATGACGTAGGTGCCGCCGGTGCCGTATAGCAACACCCTGATTTCTTGCTTGAAGCGCGTCTCGGCCTCCAGCAGCGACTGGCGGCAGGCACCACAGGGGGCCACCAGATTCTCCAGGAACTGTCCGCCCGTCTGTGCAGCGATGGCAAGGGCTATAGGTGGCACCTCAGGCGCATTGGCAGAGGCTGCAAAGAAAGCTGTTCGTTCTGCACACAGACCCGAGGGGAAGGCCGCATTCTCCTGATTGCTACCCTTGAAGATTTGACCGTCGGCTAGGCGCAATGCAGCACCCACTTGGAAGTGGGAGTACGGCGAATAGCTGGTGCCGGTCATAGCCTTCGCCATATCCACCAGTTCGCGGTCTTCAGCAGACAGCTCTTCGTAGTCGAAGACCTGATATGGGACGATGATTTGAGCTTCTCGCATGACTATTTCATGAAATTTGTCACAAAAGTAGCGTTTTTCTCGCTTATCTCATCAAAAAAACGTACTTTTGTGCGCAAAATACTCAAAAAAAACTATGAAGAAGCTTCGAATTGCGGTTTTCTGCGTGTTATTTAGCACTGTTTTAGCTTCATTTGCGCAGGGCGGACAGTCTGTACAATGGCAGTATATTGAGAAATACAAAGACCTGGCCATCGAGCAGATGCGTGAGCATAAGATTCCAGCCTCCATCACCTTGGCGCAGGGCCTCTGCGAGAGTGGTGCCGGGCGCAGCAAGCTGGCCACAGAGGCGCATAACCACTTCGGTATCAAGGTCGGGATGAACTGGACGGGCCCCTATATCGTGATGGCCGACGACCGTCCCGATGACCGTTTCCGCAAATACCGCAACGACCGCGAGAGCTATGAGGATCATTCCCATTTCCTCACCTCCAGTCCTCGCTATCGCGCGCTGTTCAGTCTGAAGGTGACGGACTACAAGGGCTGGGCCCACGGCCTCAAGAAAGCCGGCTATGCCACCAACCCGCGTTATGCCGAGATGCTGATAGGCGTTATCGAGCGTTTCAACCTTCAGCAGTTTGACTCCTACACGAGTGGGCGCTATCACGCTCGCACCACCAGCCGGCAGGCTGCTGAGGTGGAGAGCATGTTCTTCGCACAGCATATCGTTTATCGTGTCAACAAGAACTACATGGTCATTGCCAACAGCAGCGACACCTGGGAGCTTGTGTCGCGTGAAACTGGCGTGAGTGTCCGCAAGCTCCTGAAATACAATGATCGTCCTAAAGGCTCACCGCTGCGTTCGGGGGACATCGTATATCTGCAGAAGAAGCGCACAAAGGCTGACAAGTCGTTCAAGGGAATTCCCCATGTGGTGCAACCTGGCGAGTCGCTCTATGACATCGCGCAGCACTACGCCATCCGCCTGAAATCGCTGTACAAACTCAACGCCCTCTCCCCCGACTATACTCCGCAGGTAGGCGACCTGATTTGGCTGAGGTGAAGACTCACCCCGCCCTTGTGGGCACCCCTCTCTTTCAAAGAGGGGCTTGCACTGGGTCTTCAACTTTAAACATTAAACCTTCAACTTTAAACCGCGGTAACACCGCACGAATATATGGCTGACGACAAGAAAATCATCTTTTCAATGGTTGGTGTAAGCAAGACCATCCAACAGACCCAGAAACAAGTACTAAAGAATATTTACCTTAGTTTCTTCTATGGCGCTAAGATTGGGATCATCGGCTTGAACGGTTCGGGTAAGTCCACGCTGTTGAAAATCATTGCCGGCTTGGATCAGAGCTATCAGGGCAATGTCGTTTTCTCGCCGGGCTACAGCGTCGGCTATCTGCCGCAGGAACCGCAGCTCGACGACGATAAGACTGTGCGCGAGGTGGTTGAGGAAGGCGTGCAGCACATCGTAGATGCCCTGAAGGAATACGAGGAGATCAATGTGAAATTCGGCATGCCTGAATACTACGAGGACGAAGATAAGATGAACGCCCTCTTCGTCCGTCAAGGGGAGTTGCAGGATATCATCGACGCCACCGACGCCTGGAACCTCGACACAAAGCTGGCGCGTGCGATGGACGCCCTGCGCTGTCCGCCGCAGAATCAGCTCTGCAAGAACCTCTCCGGTGGTGAGCGCCGTCGTGTGGCGCTGTGCCGTCTGCTGCTGCAAAAGCCCGATGTCCTGCTGCTCGACGAGCCTACCAACCACCTCGATGCCGAAAGCATCGACTGGCTGGAGCAGCACCTAAACCAGTACGAGGGCACCGTCATTGCCGTCACCCACGACCGCTATTTCCTCGATGATGTCGCTGGCTGGATCCTCGAGCTCGACCGTGGCGAGGGCATCCCCTGGGAGGGCAACTACAGCTCGTGGCTAGAGCAGAAGACCAAGCGCCTGGAGATGGAGGAGAAGGTGGAATCGAAGCGCCGCAAGACCCTACAGCGCGAACTGGAGTGGGTGCGCATGGCTCCGAAGGCACGTCAGGCAAAGGGTAAGGCCCGTCTCTCCAACTACGAACGCATGCTCAACGAGGACCAGAAGGAGAAGGAACAGAAACTGGAGATCTATATTCCCAGCGGCCCGCGTCTGGGTAACAAGGTCATCGAAGCCCACGGCCTCTGCAAGGCTTTCGGCGATAAGGTGCTGTTCAAGAATCTTGATTTCACACTGCCTCCCAACGGCATCGTAGGCGTCATCGGCCCCAACGGTGCCGGCAAGACCACGCTATTCCGTCTGATCATGGGGCTTGAGAAGCCCGATGCCGGCACCTTCGAGGTCGGCGAGACGGTGAAGCTGGCCTATGTAGATCAGAGCCATCGCGACATCAAAGCCGACGAGACCGTCTATCAGATTGTCTCGCAGGGCAACGAGCTCATCCGCATGGGCGGCCGCGATATCAATGCCCGCGCCTATCTCTCGCGTTTTAACTTCACGGGTGCCGACCAGGAGAAGAAATGCGGCGTGCTCAGCGGTGGCGAGCGCAACCGTCTGCACTTGGCGATGGCGCTGAAGGAAGAAGGCAATGTCCTGCTGCTCGACGAGCCCACCAACGATATCGATGTCAACACCCTGCGGGCGTTGGAGGAAGGTCTCGAGAGCTTCGCCGGCTGTGCCGTGGTCATCAGCCACGACCGTTGGTTCCTCGACCGCATCTGTACACATATCCTCGCTTTCGAGGGTGATGGCAATGTCGTCTATTTTGAGGGCTCCTACACCGACTACGAGGCCAACAAACTCAAGCGCCTCGGCCTCGAAGAACCTCGTCGCATCCGCTATCGCAAGCTCACCGACGATTAAAACTGCAAGGGGAAGATCAGCTTGATGGTGAAGTTGCGGCCGGGGTTGAAGATGCCGCGGCGGCCGGTGTGTGTGTTGATGTCAGCGTATTTCAGACGGCTGAGGTGGCTTTGGTAGCCGCAGTCGAGGAGGTTGTCGGCGATGAAGTAGAGCTCGCAAAGCTTACGCCCGTTCTTTAGGAGTATATCGGTGCCGGCCGAGACGTTCAATAGCGTGTAGGCCGGCGTCGCTGTCTCTGTACCTTCGGCCATGTAATAATGATCTTGGCGGAAATACTGCTCTATGCCTACGCTGACGTAGGCGTTGTCGAAGACGTGGTCGAGGCGGTGGTGGCGCAAGCTCTCGCCCTTATGGTGAGGGGCGCTGGTGTGGTGGTCGCCGTTGTGCGTGAACTCCCATTTCACCTCGGCTGTCAGACGTGGGGCAGGGGTGAGGGGCAAGTAGCGTGTCTCTAATGGTTGCCCAAGCTGGCGAGCATCGACCATTGAGAAGGTGCTGCCGATGTGGAGCTGGTGGATGGGGTGCAGGTCGAAGCGAGCCTCGAAGCCCTTGAGGAGGGCGTCGCCTTGGGAATAGCGGAAGTAGCGGAGAGAACCCTCGGGAGCCCCCTCGGAAACCGCAACAGAGGCATCGGGGGTGACGGCGGAGGCGAAGATATAGTTGTCGATGCGGTTGAGGAAGAGGGCGAGCTCGAGGGAGAGGTAGCGGCTGCTGTAGTCGAGGCCCAAGTCGCCCTGCCAGCTGTGCTCTGGCTTCAGGTCGCGGTTGCCTATCTCATAGCGCAGGGTGCCATGATGCACGCCGTTGCTGCCCAGTTCGCTAAGGTTGGGCGCACGGAAGCCGCGGGCGGCGTTGGCGCGGATATTCAAGTGGCTGTTGGCGTGCCACACAGCTCCGATTGAGCCGCTGAGGGCGGAGAAGTGGCGGGTGAAGTCAGAGAAGCGTTCGGCATCCTCTTCCATCAACTTGTGGCTATGGAGATGGCGGTAGTCGAAGCGAAGGCCGCCGCTGAGCGTCCACCGCTGAAGCTCTTTGCTGGCGGTGAGATAGGCACCGATGTCAAAGAGGTTGTAGTCGGGGATAAGGAACTCTTCACCCTTATTCAGGGAATGTTGGTACATACCGCCGATGCCGCCGTTGAGTTTCCAGGTGTCGAAGCCATTGTAGGTGTAGCGGGCATCATAGGTGAGCGTGTGGAGAAGGAGGTCGAGAGAGGCTTCCTCATGGCTGTGGGCGTCTTGGTGGTCATGCTCATCTTCGTGCTCATCTTCTTCATGGTCGTGGCCCTCGTGATGGTGATGTTCTTCGTATTCCTGACGGCGGTTCTGTTGGTAGCCGACGATGGTCTTCAGCAAGCCGTTGCC
Organism: uncultured Prevotellaceae bacterium; assembly: GCA_947170495.1. Taxonomy (GTDB): domain Bacteria; phylum Bacteroidota; class Bacteroidia; order Bacteroidales; family Bacteroidaceae; genus Physcousia. The sequence continues at coordinate 31,668 of CAMVUB010000011.1, read as the reverse complement.
GAGAGTGAAGGAGTTGTCGAGAACGGCTTTGTAGTGGTGAATCTGCTGGTAGGGAAGGGCCTTGCGGTAGGTTTTCAGGTTGCCGTCGGGATATTGGTCTTCATCGTAAAGGAGATCCCCGGTCTCCGGGTCGCGCTCGCCCTCGGTGATGCTGGGAGTGATGTGGTAGTAGCCGAGTGTGAGGTGTGTGAAGCCCCATTCTTTGTTCAGTCCCAACAATGCGTTGGCGGCACGCTCATGGAACTGTGTGCCAGGGATGTAGCCGTCGTATTTATTATGGTACGCGTGTGCGAACTTCTCACTATAGCGACCGTTCCATACGAAGCCCCGCTTGTTGCCGCCGAAGCGGAGGGAGTAGTTGATGAGGCCGCTGTTCGTCTGGTATTCCGTGGCGAGGCTGGCACCCATGCGGCCCGCCGGCTCAATGGCCTCTGGATGAAACACGATGACCCCTGCCATAGCGTCGGAACCGTACATGAGCGATGCCGGCCCCTTGAGAATCTCCACTTGTCCCACGCTCTGTCCGTCGAGTTCCAGACCATGCTCATCGCCCCATTGCTGTCCTTCCTGACGTACGCCGTCGGCTACGCAGACGATACGATTGTAGCCCAAGCCTCGGATGACAGGTTTCGAGATACCGCTGCCAGTGGTGACCTGGTCCACGCCTGGCTGTTTGGCCACGGCATCGATGATGTTGCTGGATGCGGTTTGGCGGAGCGTCTTCTCTGTGACCACAGAAACGGGCGTTGCTGACTGCTTGCGCTTGAGCTGGCCTACGGGGCTGGTGACGATGATTTCGTCGAGGTTAAGATGATGGAAGTAGATGTCCGCCGAATCGGGCTCCGACTGGGCTGACGCCGTGCTACATAAGCACCACAGCATCAGCGCACAATATGCAGATTTCATCTGAAGTAACACAGATACTTTCTTTGTCAAAGAAGTCGTACAAGCTGTTCCAGCGCGACCTGATCATCTTCGTCGAAGGCGTTGAGGTGGTCGCTGTCGATGTCCAGAACCCCGATGACGGCATCGTCCTTGACGAGGGGCACCACAATCTCGGAACGGCTGAGGCTGCTACAGGCAATATGGCCTGGAAAAGCATCTACATCAGGAACGATGAGAGTGCGGCCTTCTGCCCATGCTGTGCCGCAGACACCGCGGCCGGGCTTGATGCGTGTGCAGGCCACGGAACCTTGGAAGGGCCCGAGATGCAACCATCCGTCCTCTTTCACCAGATAGAAACCTACCCAGAAGAAGCCGAAGGCCTCGTGCAGAGCGGCGCTGGTGTTGGCCAGCGTGGAGATGAAGTCCTGCTCTCCCTCGATGAACGCCTCGTAATCTTTCAGAAAGGACTCGTAGCGCTCACGCTTGGTGAGATGGGCAGGGTAGGAGAAGGTGGGCTCGGACATAGGGATTATAAAAAGTTTTGAGTCGAAAGATGTGAGGAGTGCCCTCACGCGGTGCAAAGGTAGAGAAAATAATTCAGTTAAACGTAAAAAGAGAAGGAAAAAGTTTTGTCACGTCGCTAAAAAGCCGTACCTTTGCGCCCGCTGTCACGAGCTGGCAGCATCAATTTCAAACCTATTAACTCATTATTAAACATTTATGGCAACAAAAATCAGATTGCAACGTCATGGCCGTAAGAGCTACGCTTTCTACAGCATCGTCGTTGCTGATGTAAGAGCTCCGCGCGACGGTAAGTTTACAGAGAAGATTGGTACCTACAACCCCAACACCAATCCTGCCACTGTAGATTTGAAATTCGACCGTGCTCTCTACTGGGTAGAGACGGGCGCACAACCCACAGACACAGTGCGTAACATCCTTTCCGATGAAGGCGTTTATCTCATGAAGCACCTCCGTGGTGGCGTGAAGAAGGGCGCATTCGATGAGGCTACCGCACAGGTGAAGTTCAACGCTTGGAAGGCCGACAAGCAGAAGGGCCTGAAAGCCGTTGCAGACAAGGTCGCCGCTGACAAGAAGGCCGCTGCTGCTGCCGCTCTCGAAGCAGAGAAGAAGACCAACGAAGAGATCGCTAAAAAAGTAGCCGACAAGAAGGCTGCTGAGGCTGCTGCGAAGGCAGAGGCTGAGGCTGCTGCACAGGCTGAGGCTGCTGCTGAGGAACAACCTGCTACCGAGGAGGCTCCCGCAGAAGCTTAAACCCAACTCTCCATATTACATTTTTCCAAACAAGCATAAGAGGCGTGGCTGTGAAGCCGCGCCTTCTTCTTTTGTTAAAATTACTGAAAAATCCATCTTTCTTGTCCTTGCGCGCGCGAACCTATATAAAATAGCAGTATCTTTGTGCCGATTTTGTAAAGCTAACCTTGCAGAATAGCACAAATGGTTCAAACTATCTCTCACGAGGCTGTTGTCAAGTCGGTTGATAATGAGTGCGTTCGCGTGACGATTATGCAGTCCTCGGCATGCTCGGGCTGTGCTGCCAAACAGCTGTGCAACAGCGCCGAGGCGAAGGAGAAGGACGTGGACATCTTCACGTCCGATGCCGCATCGTATCGGGTGGGGGAGAAGGTACTTCTGGAAGGCCGTCTGTCCGACGGTCGCCGCGCGGCCATCATCGCCTATGGCTTGCCGCTACTGCTCTTGTTGCCCGTATTGTTTGTGGCTGAGAGGCTGACGGGTAGCGACACCCTCGCTGCGCTGTGGGCTTTGGGCTCGGTGGTCGTTTACTATGCTGTCGTGGCCCTTTGCTTCCGCAAGCGCCTACAGCAAACCTTCTTATTCCGCATAAACCCCTTGAACCCTTGAACTCATGAACTTTTGAACCCTTGAACTATTAAACTCTTAAACTATTAACTCTAAAAAATAACAACATGAATGTAATCCTGATTGCAGTGATTGTTCTTGGCAGCATTGGACTGGTGGCAGCGCTCATCCTGTTCCTTGCCGGCAAGAAATTCGCTGTGCATGAAGACGAGCGCATCGGCCAGGTGCAGGAAGTGTTGCCTGGTGCCAACTGCGGCGGTTGCGGTTTCCCGGGCTGTGGCGGTTTTGCTGGCGCTTGTGTGAAGGCGGCCGACAAAGGTTCGCTCGAAGGACTGCTCTGCCCCGTGGGCGGTCAGCCCGTCATGGAGCAGGTGGCTGACATCCTTGGCATGAAGGTTGAGGCTGCAGCGCCTAAGGTGGCTGTCGTGCGTTGCAACGGTACCTGTGAGAGCCGTCCGCGTATCGCGGAGTTCGACGGTGCTCAGAGTTGTAAAGTGCAGCAGATGCTGGGCTCCGGCGAGACCGCGTGTGCCTATGGCTGTCTGGGCTGTGGCGACTGCGTAGCTGCCTGCCAGTTCGACGCCATCCGCATGAATCCCGAGACGGGTCTGCCCGAAGTCGATGAAGAGAAGTGTACCGCTTGCGGTGCCTGCTCCAAGGCTTGTCCGCGTGGCGTCATCGAGATTCGCCTGAAGGGCCTGAAGAACCGTCGCGTTGTGGTGCTTTGCAACAACAAGGACAAGGGCGCACAGACGCGCAAGGCTTGCAGCGTAGGTTGTATCGCTTGCCAGAAGTGCGTGAAAGTCTGCAAGTTCGAGGCCATCACCGTGGACGCTAATCTCGCCTACATCGATGCTGAGAAGTGCAAGCTCTGCCGCAAGTGCGAGGATGAATGCCCGCAGAACGCCATCCACGCCTTCAACTTCCCGCCGAAAAAGAGCCCCCTCCCAACCTCCCCCAAGGGGGGAGGAGACAAGTCCTCAGACTATTAACCCTGAAAATGCCACACTATGAATAAGCAAGATACAAAAGTAACTTCCGTTCCCTCCCCCCATGGGGGGAGTTGGAGGGGGGCTACATTCCATATAGGCGGTGTTCATCCCGCAGAAAACAAGTTATCCGCAGCTTCGCCTATCCGCGTGGCTGCCATCCCCAAGCAGGCTGTCTTCTCGATGTTCCAGCATATCGGCGCTCCTGCCGTACCCGTTGTCAAGATGGGCGACGAGGTGAAGGTCGGCACGCTACTGGGTGAGGCCGGCAAGGGCCTTTCGGTTCCCGTCTTTTCCAGCGTCAGCGGTAAGGTCAACAAGGTCGATGCCGTGCTCGATTCGAGCGGCACACGCCGCATGGCCGTCGTCGTGGATGTCGAAGGCGACGAATGGGAAGAGAGCATCGACCGCTCAGACACACTCGTAACCATGAAGGACCTCGGCAACATCACCGCCGAGGAAGTCGTCAACCGCATCAAAGCCGCCGGCATCGTAGGTATGGGTGGTGCCACCTTCCCCACAGGCGTGAAGCTCATGCCCCCTCCGGGAACGAAGGCCGAGGCTATCATCGTCAACGCTGTTGAGTGCGAGCCTTACCTCACTGCCGACCATCGCTTGATGCTCGAGAAACCTGAACAGATCCTCGTGGGCATACAGCTTATCAAGCACGCTGTGAACTGCCCGAAGGCATACATCGGCATCGAGATGAACAAGCCCGATGCCATCAAGCTCCTCACCGACCTCTTGAAAGAGAAAGCCGCTCAGTACCCTGGCATCGAGGTCGTTCCCCTGAAAGTGAAGTACCCGCAGGGCGGCGAGAAACAGCTCATTGATGCTGTCATCGGTCGTCAGGTGCCTGCACCTCCTGCCTTGCCTATTAACGTGGGTGCCATCGTGCAGAACGTCGGCACGGTCTATGCCATCTACGAGGCTGTCACGAAGCGTAAGCCGCTGATTGAGCGTATTATCACCGTCACAGGTAAGAGCGTGAAGAATCCCTCTAACTTCCTGGCCCGCATCGGCACACCCATGCAGCAGCTCATCGACGAGGCTGGCGGTCTGCCCGAGGACACGGGTAAGATTATTGGCGGCGGCCCCATGATGGGACGTGCGCTGATGTCGCTCGAAGTGCCTGTCACCAAGGGCTCCAGCGGTCTGCTGCTGATGACCGAGAAGGAGAGCCGTCGCGGCGAGGTCAGCCCCTGCATCCGTTGCGCTAAGTGCGTCAGCGCCTGCCCGATGGGTCTGGAGCCTTACCTCCTCGCTTCCTACACCCGTCTGAAGAACTGGGACGGCTGCGAGAAGAACGACGTCACCTCCTGCATCGAATGTGGCTCTTGCGCCTTCACCTGCCCCTCCAACCGTCCGCTCCTCGACAACATCCGCGTTGCCAAGCAGACCGTCATGGGCATCATCAAGGCAAGGCACATGGAATCAATAACAAAGAAATAAAAGAGAATAAGAGAAAAGAGAAAAATGAAACCAGTTATATCTTTATCCCCCCACGTTCACGGCGGCGACTCGGTGCAGAAGAATATGTACGGCGTGTGCATCGCGCTCATTCCTGCACTCGTGGCCTCGCTCTATTTCTTCGGACTGGGGGCTGCCATCGTCCTGGCGACGTCTGTGGCAGCCTGCGTGTGCTTCGAGTGGGCCATCACACGCTTCATCCTTGGTCGCAAGCAGCTGACTATCTGCGACGGCTCCGCCATCCTGACCGGTCTGTTGCTAGGCTTCAACCTGCCCTCCAACCTTCCCATTTGGATTATCCTTATCGGTGCGCTCGTGGCCATCGGCGTCGGCAAGATGACGTTTGGCGGTCTTGGCACCAATCCTTTCAACCCCGCCCTTGTGGGTCGTGTGTTCTTGTTGATTTCCTTCCCCGTGCAGATGACCACCTGGCCCGTCAGTGGTCAGATGGGCTATGTGGATGTGGAGACAGGCGCCACGCCCCTTTTCCTCATGAAGGAAGCCATCAAGAGCGGCGATGCCAGCATCCTCAGCCAGCTGCCCTCGTCCCTCGACATGCTTATCGGCCAGACGGGCGGTTCTCTCGGTGAGGTCAGCGCCCTCTGTCTGCTCATCGGCTGCATCTTCATGCTCTGCCGCAGGATCATCACCTGGCATATCCCCGTCTCGATTCTCGCTACCGTGTGGTTGCTCGCTGGCCTCTTCCATCTCATCGATCCCAGCTATGCTGATCCTACACAGGTCATCCTCTCCGGCGGTCTGATGCTCGGTGCCTGCTTCATGGCTACGGACTATGTCACCTCGCCCATGACCGCCAAGGGGCAGCTCATCTATGGCGTTGCCATCGGTGTGCTGACGGTGCTCATCCGCGACTTCGGCAGCTATCCCGAGGGCATGAGCTTCGCCATCCTCATCATGAACGGCTTCACACCGCTTATCAACACATATGTCAAACCTAAACGCTTCGGGGAGGTCAAGAAATGAAAAAGTTACCATCTACACTTCCCAATATGCTCTGTGTGCTGACCCTCATCTCGGTCATCGCCGCAGGTGCTCTGGCCTACGTGAATGAAGTAACGGCAGGCCCCATTGAAGAGAACAAAGCCCGTGTGCTGGCCGAGGGTATCAACTCGGTGCTGGGCGTTTCCGATGCCAAGGTGGAATCAACCACCGAAGCCGAGGACGCCAACGGCAACCCCGTCATCCTCTACGCCACCGATAAAGGCGTGGCCGTGCAGGCCATCGACCCCAACGGCTTCGGCGGCAAGCTGAAAGTCCTTGTCGGCTTCGACGAGGTTGGAGCCATCAAGGGCTACACCGTCCTCGAACATGCTGAGACCCCGGGCCTCGGCGCCAAGGCAGGCTTCTGGTTCCAGAAGGGTGAGAAGGGCGACATCATCGGCAAGAACCCCGGCGAGAAGGAGCTGACCGTCAGCAAGGACGGCGGCGACGTGGACGCCATCACCGCTTCCACCATCACCTCCCGTGCCTTCCTCCGTGCCGTCAACGTAGCCTTCCACGCCTATGCTGCCGGCGCTGCCAATGCCGATGGCCAGACGGGTGCTTCACCACAACAACAACCTAAGAATTAAAAATGAAAAGTGAAAAATGAAAAATAAAAGCATCTCTTGCAACTCGTAACCAGCTCAAAGGTAATCCTTATTTTTCACTTTTCACTCCTTCACTTTTCACGTATAAAATATGAAATATTTTTCTATTCTTTGGAACGGCATCCTCAAGGAGAACCCCACCTTCGTACTTCTCCTTGGTATGTGCCCCACGCTGGGAACCACTTCCAGCGCCATCAACGGTATGTCGATGGGTCTGGCCACGATGGCTGTGCTCATCTTCTCCAACCTGATTATCTCTTGCATCAAGAGCCTGATTCCCGACATGGTGCGCATCCCCTCGTACATCGTGGTGATAGCCTCGTTGGTGACAGCGCTGCAGATGATCATGCAGGCCTTCACCCCCGAGGTCTATAAGACCCTCGGTCTGTTCATCCCCCTCATCGTGGTGAACTGCATCATCCTCGGTCGTGCTGAGGCTTTCGCTGCCAAGCACGGTCCCATCGAGAGCCTCTGTGACGGCATCGGCATCGGCCTTGGCTTCACCATCGCCCTGACGCTCCTCGGCGGCATCCGCGAGCTCCTCGGCACCGGTAAGCTTTTCGACACCGTCATCTACTCGGAGAACTACGGCATGCTCCTCTTCGTCCTCGCCCCCGGTGCCTTCATCGCCCTTGGCTACCTGATTGCCATCGTCAAGAAGACAGCGAAGATTTAAAGACCCATGCAACGCGCGAGCGGGGTTTAAAGTTTAAGGTTTAAAGTTTAATGCAAATACCTTTAAATTTGAATCTTAACTGCAAATTTCGCAAGCCGCAGAGCAATACTCATAAAACATTAAACCTTAAACTTTAAACTGCGGGCTTTGCCCGCGAACAAAGATATGGCATACCTATTAATCTTTTTCTCAGCCATCTTCGTCAACAACATCGTGTTCTCGCAGTTCCTCGGAATCTGCCCGTTCCTCGGTGTGTCGAAGAAAGTGGACACCGCCCTCGGCATGTCTGCCGCCGTTGCCTTCGTGCTGACCATCGCCACGATCGTCACCTATCTGATTCAAGGCCTCCTAGAGAGTTACCACCTGGAATACTTGCAGACCATCGCCTTCATCCTCGTCATCGCCGCCCTCGTGCAGATGGTGGAGATTATCCTGAAGAAGGTGTCGCCCGCGCTCTATCAGGCCCTCGGCGTGTTTCTGCCCCTCATCACCACGAACTGCGCCATCCTCGGCGTCGCCATCCTCGTGGCACAGAACACCTACAATGCCCAGGGCCTTGAGCCCAACCTGCTCACAGGTGTCGTCTTCGCCGTCTCCACAGCCCTCGGCTTCGGCCTCGCCCTCACCATCTTCGCTGCCATCCGCGAGCAGCTTGCCATGATGGACGTCCCCAAAGGCATGCAGGGCATGCCCATCGCCCTTGTCGTGGCCGGTCTCCTCGCCATGGCCTTCATGGGCTTCGGCGGCATCGACAATGGCCTCGCCAAGGTCTTCGGCCTATAACCTGCCCATGATCACAACCATCGCGCCCCGCCACTCCTTCAAGTAGCGGGGCGCTGGTGTATTGTGCGAAAAGAACCTGTTTTTGTTACGATGCGTCGCAACGACCTTCACGACGCGTCGTAACGGCGTGAAGGACGCGTCGTAATTATTTTAACGTCGCAGCGATGGTGTGGGCGACGGTGTGGGCAGTGGTCCAGGCGGCTTGGAAGTTGAAGCCGCCGGTGATACCGTCGATGTCAAGGAGTTCGCCTGCGAAATAGAGGTGGGGGCAGTGGCGGCTCTCAAGGGTGCTGGGGTTGACGGCACTGAGGGCTACGCCGCCGCAGGTGACGAACTCGTCCTTGAAGGGGGCGCGTGAGGCGATGGTGTAGGCGTCGGCCGTGAGGAGGGCGACGAGGCGGTTCAGGGTTTTCTTGGAGAGGGCTTCGGCGGGTGAACTGGCGAGCGTACTACTGGCAGGGGCTGAGGTGCTGCTGGCTGTTGCCTTTGACAGCAGGTAGTGCCAGAGGCGCGAGGGGAGGCCGAAGGGACGGAGGGTGGCGAGCTGTTTGCGGGGATTGGCGGCGAGAAGAGCGGTGAGCTCGGCGCGCGCCTGCTCCTCGTTCAAGCCGGTCCAGTTGATGGCGAGGGGCGCGCGGTAGGCGTTGTCGGCCAGATGGCGGGCGGCATAGCTGGAGAGCTTGAGGATGGCGGGGCCGCTGACGCCCCAATGGGTGATGAGCAGGGGGCCTGTGGCGCGGAACTTGGTGCCGGGGATGGAGGCGATGGCGCCTTCGACGACGGTGCCCATGAGGGCGCGCAACGCGGGATCCTCGATGCTGAAAGTGAAGAGGGAGGGCACGGGCGGCTCAATCTCGTGGCCGAGGTCAGCGAGCCAGCGGAGGCTGTCGAGGCGGGGCTGGCCGCCGGTGGTGAGGGCGACGAAGTCGAAGCCCTCGGGAGAGCCCTCGGGAGAACCCTCGGTTGAAACCGAGGGAGTGGTGGCTGAGGAGGGAGTGGTTACTAGGAGGGGAGATGCGGGGGTGACGGAAGTGATGGGGGTGGAGAGGCGGAGGTCGATGGAGAGACGGCGGGCGTGGCGGAGGAAGCAGTCGATGATGGCCTGCGAGTCCTGGGCGGCGGGGAAGACGCAGTGGTCGGGTTGCACGGTGAGGGGCACGCCATGGCACTCGAACCACGCGTAGGCATCGCGCTCGGAGAAGCCTTTTAGGAGGCGCTTCATGAGACGATGACCACGGGGATAGACGGCGCTGAGGTCGCGGACATCCTCGAAGGTGTTGGTGCAGTTGCAGCGTCCGCCGCCAGAGACCTTGACCTTGCGCAGGAGATGCTGGCTGCGTTCGAAGATGGTGACATGCATCTGCGGACACAGCTCCTTGAGCGTGATGGCGAGGAAGAAACCGGCGGCGCCACCTCCGATGATGGCCGTCTTCATGAGGGGTTATTGGCGGGTGCGCTCCTTGAGGATGCCGTGGCGGTAGGCGTAGAGGAGGTGCTTGAGTTCCTGGATCTGCGAGAGGAGCTCGCGGCCTTTGTCGGTGTCGCGGACGCGCAGGCGGCGACCGCTGAGCTCTACGATCTGCTTGCTGGAGACGATGTCGGTGCCGCGACGGATAGCGTCGTCGGCGCTCTCGAAGGGCTCGTGCTGGATGAGCTCGAAGCCGCGGCTATGGAACACGAGGGTGTAGCCGGCGATGCCGGTGGTGTTGTGGTAGGCTTTGGAGAGGCCGCCGTCGATGACCATCAGACGGCCGTCGGCCTTGATGGGACTCTCGCCGCCTGCCACGCGCACGGGCACGTGGCCGTTGATGATATGGCGGTGCTTGCCCTCGACACCGAAGGCATCGAGAATGCGGTCGCAGATCTCGGCGTTGTCGCGAAGCTGGTAGTAGTAACCCTTTCGTTCTTCGTGAGTTGACTTATCGCAGAGGAAGTAACGCTCGAAGGTGGCCATGCGGTCTTTATCGAAGAGCGGGGAGTCCTGTCCGCACCAGAGATACCAGAAGTAATCCTTGGCGAAGCGTTTCTCCTCGCGGGGCGTGTCGGCGTTGAAGGCGGCGCGCATGGTCATGCCAATCTGATGCAGCAGCTCGCGGCCGCTGTATCGCTGGCCGTTGAGATCCACTTCCTTGAGGGTGCCGTCAGCATTGAGGGGCACGCTGGCGTGGAAGAGCAGGTTGCCGTTGTAGATGGCGTACATGCAGCCGTGGGTGAAGAGGCATTTGACATGCTTCTGCAGCTTGTCGCTGACGCGGAAGGAGTGGTGCAGCTGGCGCACGAGTTCGGCCTCCTCGGGTGTGAGCTCGAAGGGGTGTGCCGGGTCGAGGGTGGGGAGGAAGGTGTCCTTCATCTCGTAGTCCTGCCCGTCGCGATGGAAGATGCCGCGTTCCTTGTCGATGCACTGCAGCACGAGGCGGTCCTGCATCTGCCATTCGGGACGGCGGAGGATCATCTGGGATTCGAGCTTGAACTGGATGATGGAGATGGCCTTGTGCATCTGTGCGATGAGACGGCGCGTCTTCTCGTTGTGCGTGGTGTCGTCCTTGTCCAGCCGCGGACCGAAGAGGTCGCAGGGGTCGCTGGCGTAGGTCTCCATCGCGAAGGTGGCCAGCGGCACGAGGTTAATGCCGTAGCCATCCTCGAGGGTCTGCATATTGCCATAGCGCAGCGACAGGCGCAGGACGTTGGCAATACAGCAGTCGTTGCCGGCAGCGGCGCCCATCCACAGCGCGTCGTGGTTGCCCCATTGGATGTCGAAGCTGTGGTGCTGGCAGAGACGGTCCATGATGATATGAGCGCCCGGGCCGCGGTCGAAGATATCACCAAGGATGTGCAGCTGATCAACGGCCAGCTGCTGGATGACGGTGGCGAGGGCGATGATGAAGGCGTCGGCGCGACCGGTCTCGATGATGGTCTGAATGATGCGCGAGAAATAGGCCTGCTTGTCATCGTCGGAGGGCGACTCATGGAGCAGCTCCTCGATGATATAGGCGAACTCGGCGGGCAGTGCCTTGCGGACTTTGGAGCGCGTGTACTTCGAGGACACCGACTGGCAGACGCGGATGAGACGCTGGAGGGTGATGGCGTAGAAGGCCCCTTCCCCGGCCCCTCCCCTGTTAGGGAGGGGGGCTTCCTCGCTGATAGGAGTATTTTTTCTCCCCTCCCTAACAGGGGAGGGGTTGGGGGTGGGGCCGTTTTCCTTAATAATCTCCAGCTTCTGCTCGGGGTAGTAGATGAGGGTGCAGAGCTCGCGCAGCTCGTCGGGCGAAAGGGTGTCGGCATAGAGCTCTTTCACCTTGCGCTTGATATTGCCGGAGGCGTTCTTGAGGATGTGCAGGAAGGCCTCGTATTCTCCGTGGATATCGGCCATGAAATGCTCCGTGCCCTTAGGCAGGTTCAGGATGGCCTCGAGGTTGATGATCTCGGAGGAGGCGGCGGCGACATTAGGATAGCTTCGCGAGAGAAGCTCGAGTACGCGATGGTCTGTTTCGGGGGACATGCTTTAGGGCGGCTTCGCCGCGGTTTAAGGGTTCAAAAGTTCAAAAGTTCAAGGGTTCAAGGGTTTAGCGGCCTCGAATATCGGTATTTCGTTATAACGTTATTTCGACTATTGCCTGGCCGCTTCAATCTTTCAATCTTTCAATTTTTCAATTTGAAAGTGTAGGGCGCGCCAGTCGCCATCGGCGAGGGTGGCGAGGTGCCGGAGGCCGAGGGGGACGGCGGCAGCGAGGAGGGCATCGATGTCGGCCTCGTAGAACCCGCTGAGGAGCAGGTGGCCGCCGGGCTGCAGGTGGGCGGTGAAGGCGGGGAGGTCGCCAAGGAGGATGTTGCGGTTGATGTTGGCCAGCAGAATGGAGGCCTGCGGGGCATCAGCAAGGCAGCGGGCATCGCCGAGGACGATCTCGGCGGGTGAACCGCCGAACGCACAGCTACGAAGGGCTGTGGAGGTGATGGTGGCCTCGAGGCCGTTGAGGGCGAAGTTGTCCTGGGCATTGCGAACGCTCCATTCATCGATGTCGTAGGCAAAGACGCGAGCGGCGCCTAGCTTCAGGGCGGCGATGCCGAGGATGCCCGTGCCGCAGCCGGCATCGATGACGGTGGCGCCAGCGAGAGGGGCGAGTTGGGCGAGGAGGGTGAGCATCAGGCGGGTGGTGGCGTGCTCACCGCTGCCGAAGGCCTGGCGGGGGATGATGTGCAGGAGCTGGCCGTCGGGGAGGGCGATGGGCTCGAAGTGGTGCTCGGCTTCCCAGGCGGCGTTCCAGTTCTCATCGGGGGCGGGGGTAGTGGTGAAAGAGATGGATAGACCCTCGGGAGAGCCCTCGGGAACCGTAACAGGAAGGGAATCCTCGGGAACTGTAACGGGGGCGGGGAAGAGGGCGAGGGTGTTGGAGATGGCAGCGCGGATGGCGGGCTCGGAGTAGGTGTCCTGCAGGATGTAGGCTGTGAGGCTGGAGTCCGAAGGCTCGAAGGTGTCGCAACCGGCATCAGCCAACAAGGCGGCTAGCACATCAGCTGCCGCCTCGTTGTAGGGGGTGATATGGAAGGTGAGTTCCAGATACTTCATTTCTTGTCTTCCTTGGCTTCAGCGGCTGGCTTGCCTTTCTTGTAGCGCTTATTGAGACCGGCGATGACTTCCTTGGTGATGTCGAACTTCTTGTTGGCCCACAGCAGGTTGTCGCCCAGCTTGGACATGATGTAGTCGTACTTCTTGGTCTTGTTATAGACCTTCAGGAACGCCTGGATGGAGTCGCGTAGCTCGGCGTTGAGTTTGGCGTTCTCCATGGCGAGCTCGTTGGTGAGGCGCTGTTCGAGTTCGGCCAGATCCTGCTGCTCGCGGGCCAGCTGGTTCTGAGCGTTCTCCAGCTCATCGCGGGTGGTGAAGCCGTTGCTCTCGTATTTCTTCTGCAGGGCGGCGGCGTGCTGTTGCAGGGTGCGCTGCTTCTGCTGCAGGGTGTTGGCGGCGTTATCGCTCTTTTGGTTAAGGAGCAGGTTGTAATCGACGCAGAACTGGTACTGGCTCATGAGACTGTCAATCTCGATGTAGGCGACCTTCAGTCCTGTGGTCTCTTCAGTGTCGGCGGGCGCTGCGGCCTCGGCTTCGGTTTCGTTTCCCTGTTTGTTGCAAGCGGTCAGGGCGACGAGGGCGCTGAGCGCGAAGAAGAATGTTTTTTTCATTGATGATGTGTTATTTATTTTTCAATTTTTAAATCTTTGAAGTTTCCTTAGCATGGGGGCGGTTGGCGCGCTGGTGGCGCTCGATGGCGTCCATGCTCTCGACGCAGTGAATGCCACGCTCACGCATGGCCTTGGAGGCTCCGACATGGGTCATAGGCCCGCGTGCATCGCCCTTTACCAATAGCTTCAGCGCCAGCAAAGCGACCGCCAAAGCAACAATTCCTGCCGTGATAAGCAATAATTTCAGCATCTTTTGCGTTATATTTTATATAAAAACGTTGCAAAGATACACCAAACTTATGTGTCTCAAGCACGAATCAACAGACTTTAACCTAAATTAGCAATATTCAAATGGAAAAGATTGAATTGAAACCCGCCAGTGTGTTCAAGATGTTCGCTCGTATCAATCAAGTGCCTCGCCCCTCGAAGCGTGAGGAGAAGATGATTGCCTTCCTCAAGGATTTCGGTGAGGGACTGGGCTTGGAGACGAAAGTGGATCAGACTGGTAATGTGCTCATTCGCAAGCCCGCCAGCGCTGGTATGGAAAGCAAGCCCACGGTGATTCTGCAGAGTCACATGGATATGGTTTGCGAGAAGAACAACGACGTGGACTTCGACTTCGACCGCGATGCCATTCAGACCTATGTCGATGGTGAATGGATGAAAGCCAAGGGTACAACGTTGGGTGCCGATGATGGCATCGGCTGCGCGATGGAGATGGCCATCCTGGCCGACAACAGCCTAAAGCACGGCCCGCTGGAGTGCGTGTTCACGCGCGACGAGGAGACAGGCCTCACGGGTGCCGAGGGCATGAAAGCCGGTTTCATGACGGGACAGATGCTCATCAATCTGGACAGTGAGGACGAGGGTGAGATGTTTGTGAGCTGCGCAGGCGGCTGCCGCACGGCTGTCACCTTCCGCTTCACGCCGGAGGCTGCTCCCGCAGATGCGTTCTTCCTGCAGCTGACCATCAAGGGTCTGACAGGCGGCCACAGCGGCGACGATATCGAGAAGAAACGCGCCAATGCCAACAAACTGCTGGCACGCTTTCTCTACGACGGTATGAAAGCGTGGGGCCTGCGCCTGAGCGATATTCAGGCCGGCGGCCTGCACAATGCCATTCCGCGCGAGGCTTCCTGTCTGGTATGCATTCCTAATAAATATAAGGAACAGGCGCGCGTGCAATGGAACATCTTCGCTGCTGAGGTGCAGGAGGAGTTCAGCGTCACGGAGAAGACGATGGAGTTCCTTTTGGAGAGCGCCGAGGCCGCAGCCACCGTGCTGCCCGAGGATGTGAACCGCCGACTCATCTGCGCATTGCAGGCTGTGGATAACGGCGTGTATGCTATGAGTCAGGACATCGCCCTCGTGGAGACCAGCTCGAACCTGGCCAGCATCAAGCAGACGGAGCCCGGCGTCATTGCCATCAACACCAGCCAGCGCAGCTCGCTGCTGAGCAATCGCAAGAATATGGCGAACACCGTGGCGGCTGTCTTCGAGCTCGCAGGTGCCGAAGTGGAAATTGGCGAGGGCTACCCGGGTTGGGCGATGAACCCGAAGAGCGAGCTGCTGCGCATCACGCGTGAGCAGTATGTGCGGTTGTTCGGCAAGGAGCCCATTGTGCGCGGTATCCACGCCGGTCTCGAGTGTGGTCTGTTCTCGGAGAAGTACCCGGGGCTGGACATGGTCAGCTTCGGTCCTACACTGCGTGGCGTACACTCGCCCGACGAGCGCCTGCTGATTCCCACCGTGGACCTTGTGTGGAAACACCTGCTGGCGATTCTGGAGAATGTTTAAACGACTGACGATAATGATCATCGCGGCTGCCAGCGTGCTGGCAGCCTGCGATGACTATGACACGTTCACGACCGACCGCTCGGCAGTGCTGCAGTTCAGCACGGAGCAGGTGGTGTTCGATACGCTCATCACAACCATCCCGTCGGCCACGAAGACGCTGACCATCTACAACCGAGGCGACAAAGGGTTGCGCGTGCGCAGCGTGAGCTTAGCCCGTGGCGCGGCAAGCCCCTTCCGCCTGAATGTCGATGGACAGGATCTGAGTCGCACGGCTGACAATCGCGCTACAGATTTCGAGGTGCGCCGTCGCGACAGCATCATTGTTCGCATGGAGGTGACGGTGCCCGAGATTGGCGGCGACGAACCGCAGGATGTGAGTGATGACTTTATCGTGCAGCTGGAGAGCGGGGTAGAGCAGCGCGTGACACTGAAGGTGGTAGGACAGGATGCCTTCTATCTGATCAATCGCACGCTGGCACAAGACACCACCCTCACGGCGCGCCGACCGATTATCGTACGTGGTGAGCTGTCGGTGGCCGAGGGCGTCACGGTGACGATGGAAGCCGGCACACGCCTGCTGTTCCACGACGATGCCTTCATGCACGTTCACGGGTGTGTCGTGGCACAAGGCACGTTGGAGAAACCTGTCACTTTCCGCGGCGACCGCACCGACCATATCTTCGACTATCTGCCCTATGATCGTCTGCCGGGACGATGGCAAGGTATCATCATCGCCCCCGAGAGCATGGGGAACCAGATGGATTACATTGACCTACACAGTGGCAGCTACGGCATCCTCTGTCCCTTGCCGGAGGAGGGTAGCACGGTAGCACCCTTCGATGAGAATACGCCCCAGAAGCTGCGCCTCACGAACAGCCTCATACATAACATCAAGGGCGACGGCCTCGTGCTCTATGACTGCCGCGCGGAGGTGGCTAACTGCGAGATTTCCAACACGCTGGGGCGCAGTGTAGATGTGCTGGGAGGCGACGTGGCGATGACACATTGCACCATCGCACAGTTCTATCCCTTAGATGCCAACCGCGGCGAAGCGCTGCATCTGGCGAATATCCGCGACGGCGTCTATCACCCCCTCTATCGCGCAGACTTCGTGAACACCGTCATCACCGGCTACGCCGACGATGTGGTGATGGGCGAGTGGGCTGATGTGACGGAGCTGCCGGAAGAGGTCAGCGAGGCGCTGGCGGAGTACCACTTCATCTATTGCTTCCTGGCTACGGAGATCCCGACAGGCAGCGAGTATGTCAACCGCTTCGTAGGATGTGTTTATGACGACCCACAGGGTGAGTATGGCCACGACAAGAACTTCGTCAACCTCGACACCCACGCCCTCATCTATGACTTCGCACCGAAGCCGCAGTCCTCGATATGCCGTATGGCCAATGCCGCCTATTCCAACGACTGGCCTAAGGACCGCCGAGGCCGCGACCGCCTGACAGACGGCACGCCCGATGCAGGCTGTTATGAAGCTGTAGAGTAGCCCCTCACTTTTTTTGGCACGCCTTTTGCAAGACGTAGATTGTGTTTTTTCTTTTGACAAGTAGATACAATCTAATTAAAACTATATAACGACTATGCAAAAAGGTAATATCGGAGTAACAACCGAGAACATCTTCCCGGTCATCAAGAAGTTCCTGTATTCAGACCATGAGATTTTCATCCGTGAGATTGTCAGTAACGCAGTAGATGCTTCGCAGAAGCTGAAGACGCTCGCAGGTAAGGGCGATTTCCAGGGCGAGATGGGCGAGCTGAAGGTCAGCGTCAGCATCGACAAGGAGGCCGGCACCATCACCGTCAGCGACCGCGGTATCGGCATGACAGCCGAGGAAATCGACAAGTATATCAACCAGATAGCCTTCTCCGGTGCCAACGACTTCCTGGACAAGTACAAGGAGGATGCCAATGCCATCATTGGCCACTTCGGACTGGGCTTCTACAGCTCGTTCATGGTCAGCGACCGCGTGGACATCATCACCAAGAGCTATCAGGATGCTCCTGCCGTGAAATGGAGCTGCGACGGCTCGCCTGAGTTCACGCTCGAAGAGGTGGAGAAGGCCGACCGCGGCACAGACATTGTGATGCACATCTCGGAGGACTGCAAGGAGTTCCTGGAGAAGGACAAGCTGGAGGGCCTGCTGAAGAAGTACTGCCACTTCTTGCCCGTGCCCGTAGTGTTCGGAAAGAAGCAGGAATGGAAGGACGGCAAGATGCAGGACACCGACGAGGACAACCAGATCAACGACACTACACCGCTGTGGACACGTAAGCCCAGCGAGCTGAAGGACGAGGACTACAAAGCGTTCTACCGCAGCCTCTATCCCATGGGTGATGAGCCCCTGTTCTGGATTCATCTGAACGTGGACTTCCCCTTCCACCTCACAGGTATTCTGTACTTCCCGAAGATCAAGAACAACCTTGACCTGCAACGCAACAAGATCCAGCTCTACTGCAACCAGGTGTTCGTGACCGACCAGGTGGAAGGCATCGTTCCTGACTTCCTGACACTGCTGCACGGCGTCATTGACTCGCCGGATATTCCGTTGAATGTCAGCCGCAGCTACCTGCAGAGCGACAGCAATGTGAAGAAAATCAGCGGCTATATCACCAAGAAGGTGGCCGACCGCCTGAGCTCGCTCTTCAAGAACGACCGCAAGGACTTCGAGGCCAAGTGGGACGACATCAAGATCTTCATCTCCTACGGTATGCTCACCGAGGATGACTTCTATGAGAAGGCCAAGGGCTTCTTCCTCGTGAAGGACACCGAGGGTAAGTTCTACACGCTGGAGGAGTACCAGACGCTCATCAAGGACGCACAGACGAACAAGGACGGCCAGCTGGTCTATCTCTACGCCGCCGACCGCGAGGCACACTATACCTATATTGACAGCGCACACGCGAAGGGCTACAACGTTCTGCTCATGGACGGCCAGCTGGATACACCGCTCGTGCAGATGCTGGAGCGCAAGCTGGAGAAGACCACATTCACGCGTGTCGATAGCGACGTCATCGATCGTCTGATTCAGAAGGACGAGCCCAAGGGTGAAGAATTGTCAGCCGAGCGCTCTGCCAATCTGTCAGCCGTCTTCGAGACACAGCTGCCGAAGACTGACAAGACCACGTACCATGTCGAAACGCAGCCGATGGGCGAGGACGCGATGCCCGTGGTCATCACCCAGAGCGAGTATATGCGCCGCATGAAGGACATGGCCCGCATACAGCCGGGCATGAGTTTCTATGGCGAGATGCCGGATATGTACAGTTTGGTGCTGAACACCGACAACCGCCTCATCAAGGAGGTGCTGGAGCAGAGCGAAGCCGCCACCGCCGAAGCGCTGAAGCCCATCGAGGCCGAGCTGCGCGGACTCAACGCCCGCAAGGCAGTGTTGCAGGCTGAGCAAGACAAGAAGAAGTACGACGAGATCACCGAGGACGAGCGCAAGGACATGGAACAGTGCCGTGCTGACATTGAAGCCCAGGAAGGCAAGCGCCGCGAGGTGCTGGCCGAGTACGCCAAGGGCAACGAGCGCGTGCATCAGCTCATCGACCTGGCACTGCTGCAGAATGGTCTGCTCACGGGCGAGGCACTGACCCGCTTCGTGAAGCGCAGCGTAGAATTATTGTAAAAAATTTGCATGGCCCAACGAAAAGGCCTATCTTTGCCCGCACATTCAAGAACAAGAGAAGGAGGATTCATGGATTACGAGATATCACCCAACATAACCAAGATTGTGACCTATAGCAGCGAGGAGGCGCATCGCCTCCGCTGCGATACGGTCGTGCCGGCCCACCTGATGCTGGGAATGATGCGCGAGGAGGACTGCACCGCGATGGCCATCCTGCGACAGATGGGGGTGGATTTCCGCGCGTTCAAGGCTGAACTGGAACGTATCTCCAAGGGTACGTCGGACATTCTTCAGCCTGAGCTGAACGATGACTGCAACCGCATTCTCCGACTGATGTTCCTGGAGGCGCGCGCCATGAAGGCTGCACAGGCCGACACGGAGCACCTGCTGCTGGCGCTGCTGCGTTCCATCGAGGAGCCCGCTACGCGGATGCTCAAGGCCATGGATATCGACTACCCGCGTGTCAAGAATGCATTGACGCAGACGCAGGACACGCCGCAGGCAGGCTTCGGCTTCACGGATGAGGACGAGGACGACGAGGAGGAAGACAACGACCTCCACAACACCGGTCGCCCCGGTCAGCAGGGTGCCACGAAGACCGCCACCCGCAAGGGCGGCAAGGAGAACGGCACGCCTGCGCTCGACACCTTCGGCACCGACTTGACACGTGCTGCAGCCGAAGGGCTCTTGGATCCCGTCGTGGGTCGTGAGCGCGAGATTGAGCGCGTGGCACAGATTCTCTGCCGCCGCAAGAAGAACAATCCCATCCTTATCGGACAGCCCGGCGTGGGCAAGAGTGCCATCGTGGAGGGCCTGGCCCTGCGCATCGTGCAGCGTAAGGTGGCGCGACTGCTGTATGACAAGCGCGTCATCGTCCTTGATTTGGCAGGTGTCGTGGCCGGTACAAAATACCGCGGACAGTTCGAGGAGCGCCTGAAGGCCATCATCAACGAGCTGCAGTCCCACAAGGAGATCATCCTCTTCATCGACGAGATACACACGCTCATCGGCGCGGGTTCGGCTGCCGGCACCATGGATGCCGCCAATATGCTGAAGCCTGCCTTGGCGCGTGGTGAGGTGCAGTGCATCGGCGCTACGACCATCGACGAGTACAAGAAGAGCATTGAGAAGGACGGCGCCCTGGAGCGTCGCTTCCAGAAGGTGCTCGTAGAGCCTACGACCATCGAGGAGACCGTCACCATCCTGGAACATATCAAGGAGCGCTACGAGGAGCACCACAATGTCCGCTACACGCCGGAGGCGCTGCGGGCCTGCGTGACGCTCACCGACCGCTATATGAGTGACCGCTGTCTGCCCGACAAAGCCATCGATGCGATGGACGAAGCCGGCTCGCGCATCCATCTCATCAACATTCCCGTGAGCGAGGATATTACTCGCAAGGAGGAACTCTGCCAGCATCTGAAAGACCTGAAGGACGAAGCCGTGAGCAAGCAGCAGTTCGAGCTGGCGGCTGAGTATCGCGACCAGCTGGCCAACGAGCAGGAGCGCCTGGCGCTGATGAAGAAAGACTGGGATCACCAGATGCGGGATGTCCGCGAGCAGATCGATGAGCAGCAGATTGCTGAGGTCGTGTCGATGATGACGGGCATTCCTGTGCAGCGAGTGGGAGAGGGCGAGAACGAACGTCTCCGTAACCTTGGTAATGCGCTGAAGGGTTCGGTCGTGGGACAGGACGATGCCGTAGATAAGCTGGTGCGCGCCATTCAACGCTCGCGCGTCGGCCTCAAAGACCCCAACAAGCCCATCGGCACGTTCATGTTCCTGGGCCCCACGGGCGTGGGTAAGACCTACCTGACCAAGCGCTTAGCCGTAGAACTTTTCGGCAGCGAGGATGCCCTCATCCGCATCGACATGAGCGAGTATATGGAGAAGCACACCGTCAGCCGTATGGTTGGCGCGCCTCCGGGCTATGTCGGCTATGAGGAGGGCGGACAGCTCACCGACCGCGTGCGCCGCAAGCCCTACAGCATTGTGCTGCTCGACGAGATCGAGAAGGCGCACTCCGATGTCTTCAACATCCTATTGCAGGTGATGGACGAAGGTCGCATGACCGACGGCAACGGCACGACCGTGGACTTCCGCAACACCGTCATCATCATGACCTCCAACAGCGGCACGCGTCAGCTGAAGGAGTTCGGACAAGGCATCGGCTTCACGCGTGGCGGCGACACACAAAACCGCGAGCTGGCACGAAGCATCATTCAGAAAACGTTGCAGAAGCAGTTCTCGCCCGAGTTCCTGAATCGCCTCGACGACATCATCTTCTTCGACCAGCTCACGAAGGAAGGCCTTCATCAGATTGTGGATATCGAGATGCGCCCGCTGCAGAAGCGCGTCAGGGAAATGGGCTATGAGCTGGAACTCACGGACGCTTCACGCACATGGCTGGCCGAGAAGGGCTACGATGTGCAGTTCGGAGCTCGTCCGCTGAAGCGCCTCATCCAAACAGCTGTGGAGGATGCCTTCTGTCAGTTGTTGCTCGACGGCAACATCCAGGCAGGGCAGACCATAGAGGTGGATGCCGCTGCGCCCGATGCCAAGGAGCTGACGTTGAAGGCAGCCGACATGGCAAGTGCATAAATCCTAAGATTCTTTATTGCTTGCGTCGGCGGAAGCGGAAGAGCTCGCGGAGGGTGTTGAAGTCTTTCTTCACCTGGATGCCGACGCCCTGGGTGGTGAGGGCCGTCTTAGTGAAGTAGCGGTCGTTGGTCTCGCTGTAGGCTTTCAGGCTGATGCCGCCGTTGGGGGTGAGGAGCCACTGGACATCGAAGTCGCCGATGAAGTTGGTGTTGGCGATGGGAGTGTCGCGGTAGCCGAAGGTGCCGTTGATGAGTAGGCGGTTGTTGAGGAGGCGTCCGCTGAGCATTCCTTCGACATCAACCTCGTTCCAGCCTTGTGTGCCGGTGGAGAGGCTTGTTCCGAAGTTCCAGTTGCTATTGCCGATGATGGTGCCAAGGAGGTTGTTGAGTTGTCCGGAGATGGTGGAGGAGAGGAGGCTCGTCATAGCAGCATTGGTCTGGCTCTGTCCTGCAGCGAGGTCCTGCGTGTAGAAACGTCCGATGCCGAGGAGGTAGATGACCTGCATATTACGTTCCTCGTCGGTAGAGATGAGCGAGCGCACCATCTGTTTCTCGTCCTCGTTGACATTTGGAATGTCGAAGTCGAAGGTCACCTGCGGCTGTCCAGCCGTGCCGCCGATGTTCATGAGGCAGTTCACGCGCACATTGCCGCTGGAGAAGTTATTGCCCACGGCCAGGTCGTTGAGCGAGACGCTGGGGACGGTGTAGATGGCCTGCAGGTTCAGACTACCCTTCATCGGGTCGCCGCCGAAGACAATGGTGCTGCCCTGCTGGAAGCGGAACTCCTTGCGGATGACATCCTGTAGCGAGAGGCGATAGGTGCCGTGATCCACGCGGTAGGTGCCGTACATCTGGAAGCGACCTTTATTATAGAAGTTCGCGCGTATATGCGCATCGCCGAAGAGGTCTATATAATCATCGGTACGGGGATCCATCAGCAGTCGCATCTGCGCCGCGGGCGTGATATCGAGGTCGAAGTTGATGTACATATCCGTGGGCTCGTCAGAAGTGGCCCCCTCTTCTACATTACCATCATCAGTATTGGATTGAGCATCAGTGCCACCCTCGGGGGGCGAAAGGGGGGCCAGGTGGTTTTTCTCCTTGTAGGTTATAAACTCATTCTCCGTCAGTGTCTCGGGTGTGGAGACGTTGTAGGTGAAGAAGGTTCCCTGTGTGGGACTGCATTGCACATCGACATTCAGCGTGCCGGGCTGGCCGGCGAGGTGAACGTTGCCGTCGGCGAAGACGGTGCCGCAGAAGACCTGGTCACCGAATTCCTTGAAGTCATAGCCTAAAAAGTCATGTGCTTCGATGTCGAAGGCATAGCGCAGGTTCTTGAAATGCTCGAAGTTCAGCGCGCCGCTGAGAAGGGCTTCGTGGCGGCGGTTGTCGGTGCCGTGGTGCTGATCGTAGATGTGAGCGTTGGCGACGCTGATGCCACCCGGGTAAAGACGGAGAGTGTCGCCTCCGAGCGTGTGGTAGCGCGTGCCGAGGACAGGGATACCCACGTCGAGCGTATCGAGGGTCAGTAGCCCTTCGAGGTCGAGCTGCTTGAAGGGACCGTGGAGGTAGGCGTAGCCGGTGGAGCGCCCCTGCAGGTTATCGAAGATGTCCTCGGTGAAGAAGTTGATGAAGTAGATGTTCAGGTAGCGGGCCTGTATGTTGAGATCCATGCCGCGTCCCGGTTCGTGGCCGGGCTTCACGATGCCGAAGATATGGCTGAGCTCGTTGCGCACGGGTTCGCGCACAAGAATATCAAGGTCTATGGCGCGCTCATCCTTGCGCCCGAAGCCGCCGATGACGTGAGCCTCGCCCAGCAAGCCACCGTTGAGCTTCAGGTCATCCACGCGCAGGTCAGCATCAACGGCGATGTTCTCGTAGATGTCGTGGATCTTCACACCTCCAGTGGCGAAGCCCTCGAACTCAACATCGTGGAAGTCGATGATACCGAAGATATATTGGAGGTTGATACCGCTCAGGTCGGCATAGAGGGTGTCGGCGCTGTTCTGCGAGACGCGACCGTCCACGCGCAGGTGGCGCCCTGCCTGTGACACCTGGAATCCGCTCACATCCACGATGCGATCATGGTAGCGTACCTGTGATTCGTGGACATTCCAAATGGTGTCGGAGATCATGATACTCGTGGGCTGAAAGCGGATGTCAGCGCCCAGGTGCGATTGCTCGTCCTTGAAGAAGGTAGCGATGGCCGAGAGTTCACCGCGCTGCGAAGGCTCGTTGTGGTCGTCCCACGCGAGAACGGAATGGAGGCGGTCATGTCCGCCTTCGGCGAGCACGGAGAGATCCATCGGTCCGCTCTCCATCATGCGTTGCAGGGTGATGAAAGAGGTGAGGCTATCGCGCTCCTGACGGGCCAGCATACTCACGGCGCGCATCTCCTCGCCGCCGTAGATGATGTGCGGGAAGTCGGCCATCACGGAGAACTCGCTGGAGGGCACGTTCAGCTCGCCCTCGATATATCCGGGCTGGGGCAGGGCGAGGTCGATGCCGGCCAACTGAAGCAGCTGCGTGGTGTTCCAGATGTTGACGGAGAAGTTCAGTTTCTCATCAGCCTGCACCGTGCCAGTCTTAGGTGCCGCAACGAGCGAGGGCAATGCCTGATGCAGGAGCTGTTGCACGGCGGGCGCCAGGCTGGCGTAGCGGAACTTGCCGTCGGCGTGGGCCTCGATGAAGTCACCGCTGAGCAGTAGGTGGTGGCCGTGGTCGTCGTTGGCCGTGGAAACGTGTAACTGACGCAGCTCATAGTTCTCTTCCTCGTGGCGCACGCTCACGCGGTCTAAGCCCACAAAGCCCTGCAGGTCCTCCAGCGCGGCGAGATCCATTTTCCACTCCTTGGGCGTTTGCAGGTCGGTGGTGAGTTGCAGGTTGTACTCGTCATCGATGAGCTCCGTCTGGGTGCGGAGGACACGGGGCGAGATGTTGAACGTAGTGGAGAGGAAGTCGAGGCGGGTGTCCTTGACGAGGAAGTCCCTGAGCTTGGCGCTGCCCTTGAGGTGGCGCTGGCGGACGCTGCCTTCGAAATCACCTGTCAGCGAGAGGTCGTTGAGGGGGAACTGGCCGTCGGCGGATAGCAGCGAGGCCAACTGGAAAGATTCGCTTTCGACTTGCGCCGTGAAGAGGTCGTGAGCTGTCATGCGACCTTCGGCTTTCACATTGCCTAATTCCGTCTGCGCCAGTAGATGCCCCTTCATCACGTCGTGGAGGAAGCTTTTTTCCCATTCGCCTGCGAGCGAGACGGCGCCCAGACGGCTGATCATTTCAGCGGTTTCCACGGGGATGACGGGTTGCGGCTGAGCATTGCTGAGCGCTTGGAGAATCGGCTGATAGAAGGATTTGTCCATCTGCAGGTGGTCGAGCGTGAGCTTCAGCTCATCAAGGGGGTGGGCACTGCTGTCGGTGGGGGGCAGCAGTCCATGCCCCTGCAGCTGGAGGTCGAATCCCTGAGCGTCCAGCGAGAGTTCCTGCAGGCGAAGCCACCGTGCCTGCTTGTCCGCCTGTAGGTCGATATGCAATGGCGCCTGGAAGGACTTGAGGACGGGCGCGAAGGCCGCGATGTCTGCGGGCGTCAGCTGCCCGTGCAGGAGCAGGCGCCCTTGATTATCGCGCCACGAGGTGATGCCGTCGTCAAGAGTTAGCACAGGAATCTCTATGTGAGACTGCGGCAACTCCACGGACAGGTCTGTGAGGGCCGCGCGTTGCTGGTTGCCTTCAAGCTGTAAGGAAAGGTTCTTAAGGATGAACTCACTGCGAGATTCCGTAAAACATAACTCTTTAATGTCGAGAGATATGCTGTCGTTGGTGAGAGTATTGATTTGGGCCTTTAGATTGAAGTTCTCCAGCCTGGCATGGGCGGGCGTGAAATGGTCTGCGAAGGGTTCGCTGTCGATGTCGTGAGAGATGTTTCCACGTCGTATGAGGATGCTGTTGATGGCCAAATCGAGTGGGGTAGAGGTGGTGTCCTCGGAGGCGAAACGGTCGATGAGGAACTGGAAGTTATATGGCGACAGCGTGTCCGCTCGATGCAGGCGTATGTCGTAGCCGAAAAGCTGCACATTGGCAATGCGGATGCGGCCGTTGAGGAGCTGCCAGACATCCAGCTTACTGCTGAGGCGCGTAGCACTCACGAGGGTATCCCCCTGCTGGTCGTGAAGCAGCACATCGTCAAGGACGATGCGGTTCAGCAGGCCGATGCGCGCGTTGCCAATCTGCACGTCTGTCTGCAGCTCACGCGACAGGATATCAGAAGACTTCGCGGCCAACCAGCGCTGACACGCCGGCATCGCCGTGAAGAGCAACAGCCCGAGGTAGCCGACGAGCGCGAATACTACCACAAAGCGGACGATATAACTGAGCCTTTTGATGGTTCCTTGGTGTTTTGTGAGAGCAAAAGTAGTGTTTTTTTGCTTTCTAGACAAAATAGTTGGCCGTTTATGCGTGTCGAATGCCGATTTTTCTTTATTTTTGCGCAGTTTTTAGCTAAAACCATTTATTCTTACTTATTTTATATGGCAAATGTAATCAAGTTACGCAAAGGCCTCGACGTAAACCTGAAGGGCAAAGCGAGCTTGGAAAGCATGCAGACGAAGGTGGAGGGCCAGTATGCGCTGGTCCCCGATGACTTTTGTGGCATGAAACCCAAGGTCGTGGTCAAGGAAGGTGATGCCGTCAAGGTCGGGGATGCCTTGTTCGTTGACAAGAACCATCCCGAAGTGAAGTTCGTTTCGCCTGTCAGCGGCACCGTGGCCCTCGTGGAGCGCGGCGAGCGCCGTAAGGTGATGAGCGTACGCGTAGATGCCGACGGCAAGCAGACAGCCAAGACCTTCGACGAGAAGGACGCGCTGAAGTTGCTGCTCGAAAGCGGTTTGTTCGGGTTCTTCCGCATGCGTCCTTATGACGTGGTGGCTAACCCCGAGGACAAGCCCAAGGCTATCTTCGTGAGTGCTTTCAACAGCATGCCGCTGGCTGCTGACTTCGAGTATGTCCTCCAGGGACAGGAGAAGGAGTGGCAGGCAGGCCTCTCGTTGCTGGCCAAGATCGCCCAGGTGAACCTCGGCATCAGCAGCAAGCAGAAGGCCCAGGCGCTGACCGCTGCCAAGGACTGCACCATCAACGTGTTCGACGGTCCTGCTCCTGCTGGCAATGTAGGCGTGCAGATCAATCACGTTGATCCCATCAACAAGGGCGAGGTCGTGTGGACGATCGGCGCTGAGGAGGTCATCTTCATCGGTCGTCTGGCACTCACCAAGAAGGTGGACTTCACGCGCACCATCGCTGTCGCAGGTTCCGAGGTGAAGGCACCCAAGTACGCTAAGACGCTCGTGGGACAGCCCATCAAGGCCATCCTCGCTGGACAGATCGACGAGAGCAAGAGCCTCCGCATCATCAACGGCAACCCCATGGTGGGCGTGAAGACCTCAAAGGACGGCTGGCTCGCAGCACACGCCACGGAGGTCACCGTGATTCCCGAGGGCGACGACGTCTATGAGATGCTCGGATGGATTGCTCCCCGCTTCAAGGAGTTCTCCACCAGCCGCAGCTATTTCAGCTGGCTGCGTCCGAAGAAGGCCGAATACACGCTGGATGCCCGCATCAAGGGTGGCGAGCGCCACATGATCATGTCGGGCGAGTACGACCGTGTGTTCCCCATGGACATCTATGCCGGCTATCTCGTGAAAGCTATCATCACCGGTGATATCGACCGCCAGGAAGCCCTCGGCATCTATGAGGTGGCTCCCGAGGACTTCGCCATCGCCGAGTTCGTGGATAGTTCAAAACTGGAATTGCAACGCATTGTGCGCGAAGGACTTGATATCCTAAGAAAAGAGAACGCATAAATTGGACAATTGGACGATTTACAATTGGACAATTGTCTGTTCCCAAAAGGCGCAGCCCAATTGTAAAATTGTAAATTGTTAAATCGTAGAATTACATTATGAATGCATTAAGAAAATATTTCGACAAGATAAAGCCGAACTTCGAGGAGGGTGGCAAGCTCCATGCCTTCCGTTCGCTTTATGATGGCTTCGAGACATTTGCCTTCGTGCCCAACACCACGTCGGGCCGCGTTGGCACCCATGTGCACGATGCCATCGACAGCAAGCGCATTATGTCGCTCGTTGTCATCGCGCTTGTGCCTGCGTTGCTTTTCGGTATGTACAACGTAGGTTATCAGAACGCGCTCGCTGCCGGACAACTGGAGAACGCCACCTTCTGGGGTATGTTCTTCTATGGCTTCCTCGCCGTGCTCCCCAAGCTGATTGTCAGCTATGTCGTGGGTCTCGGCATCGAGTTCACCGTTGCGCAGTGGAAGAACGAGGAAATCCAGGAAGGCTTCCTCGTATCAGGTATCATCATCCCCATGATCGTCCCCGTGAACACGCCGCTGTGGATGCTCGCCATCGCCGTGGCCTTCTCCGTCATCTTCGCCAAGGAGATCTTCGGTGGCACAGGTATGAACATCTTCAACGTCGCTCTTATCACGCGCGCGTTCCTCTTTTTCTCTTATCCCTCCAGCATGACGGGCGACGACTCCGTCTGGGTGGCTCAGAACGCTATCTGGGGCCTCGGCTTCGATGTGCCCGACACGTTCTCTGCGGCTACCCCGTTGGGTGAGATTGCAGCTGGTGCCACTCAGCTCTCCACGAGCTTGACCGACCAGATCATCGGTCTCATCCCCGGTTCCATCGGCGAGACCAGTGTCATTGCCATTGCTCTTGGTGCCTGTCTGCTGCTGTGGACTGGCGTTGCCAGCTGGAAGACCATGCTCAGCGTGTTCGTAGGCGGTGCCTGCACGGGTTGGCTCTACAACGCCCTCGGCCTCTCGCCCCTCGATGCTGTGCAGCACCTCGTGCTCGGTGGCTTCTGCTTCGGTGCCGTCTTCATGGCTACCGATCCTGTCACCAGTGCCCGCACGGAAGGCGGTAAGTGGATCTATGGCTTCCTCATTGGCTTCGTGGCTGTCACGGTTCGTGTGATGAACCCTGGTTATCCCGAAGGAATGATGTTGGCCATCCTGCTCATGAACCTGTTCGCTCCGCTCATCGACTACTGCTTCGTCAGCAGTAATATTTCAAAACGTGCTAAACGCGCAATTAAAAAGTAACAGATATGGCAAAGAAATTTATATGCAGTCAGTGCGGCCAGACATTTGAAGCCGCATCAATGCCCGACAAGTGCCCTATCTGCGGCGCTGACGCCTCACATATCAAGGAGGTGAAAGCAAAGGGCATTAACACCAACGGCAATGTCTATACCATCTGCTATGCAGCCGTAATGGTGGTGCTCGTAGCCTTCCTGTTGGCCTTCGTCAGCAGCGCGCTGAAGCCTGCTCAGGATGCCAACGTGGCTATCGATAAGAAGAAACAGATTCTTGCTTCCCTCAACGTTCGCGGCATCGCTAAGAGCGATGTGGAAGCGAAGTTCGACGAATTGATTCAGGAGACATGTGTCGTCACGCCCGACGGTCAGGTCACCGAAGGCGGTGCCTTCGAGGTCGAGACCAAGGAGATTGGCGAGAAGTTCCCTGTCTATAAGGCTAAGACCGCCGCTGGCGACGAAGCCCTTGTCCTGCCCTTGAAAGGTCGCGGCCTTTGGGGTGGCCTCTGGGGTTATGTTGCTGTGACACCCGACTTCCAGAAGGTCCTCGGTGCTTACTTCGACCATGAGAGCGAGACCGCCGGTCTCGGTGCCCTCATCAAGGAGGAGAAGTTCCAGAGCCAGTTCATCGGTCGTCCTGTGATGGGCGCTGATGGCAAGGTCGCCCTCACCGTTGTGAAGAAAGGTGCCAGTGAAGCCGAGACTCAGATTGACGGCGTCACCGGTGCAACCCTCACCTCCAAGGGCGTTGGCGAAATGGTGCTCAGCGGTATCCAACAGTATGTAGATGCTCTCGGTGCTGACAAGCCTGCTGGAAGCTGCAAGAATGCTCCCAAGTGCTGCGAGAAGCCCGACTGCAATTGTGCTGAAAAGAAGGTCTGCGCTTGCAAGGACGGCAGCTGTGGCGATGCAGCTTGCAACTGTGCTTCCGATGCTAAGTGCTGCGCTCGTGAAGAATGCCCTTGCGCCTGCTGCGAGAAGGTTGCTCCCTGCGAGAAGAAACACGAGGGCTGCGGACAGCTCGAGGGTTGTCCCAAAGCTCAGCAGGGCTGCGGTGGCTGCCCTGAAAAGGCAGAGGCTCCTAAGTGCCAAAGCGGCAGCGACTGCTGCAAGAGCGGCAAATGTGACAAGAGTGGTTCCTGCGGGAAGCCCGGTTGCGATGGCGACAAGGCTTGCTGTGGACAGCGCTAACTTTAAACTTTAAACTTTCAACATTAAACTTTACGAAAGTATGAGTATGTTATCCAAAGCAAATAAGGAGGCACTGATCAGTCCGCTGAACCTGAACAACCCCGTTGTAGTGCAGGTGCTCGGTATCTGCTCGGCCTTGGCTGTAACGGCTCAGCTCGAGCCTGCCATCGTGATGGGTCTTTCCGTGACCATCATCACCGCCTTCTCCAACTTGATTATCTCTCTCCTGCGCAACACCATCCCCAACCGCATACGTATCATCGTGCAACTGGTGGTTGTCGCTGCGCTGGTGACCATCGTCAGCCAGGTCCTCAAGGCCTTCGCCTATGACGTTAGCGTACAGCTCTCCGTCTATGTCGGTCTGATCATCACCAACTGTATCCTCATGGGTCGCCTCGAGGCGTTTGCCATGATGAACAAACCCTGGCCTTCGTTCCTCGACGGTATTGGCAACGGCATCGGCTACGCCATCATCCTCGTCATCGTAGGCTTCTTCCGTGAACTCCTCGGTGCCGGCACACTGCTCGGCTTCCAGGTTGTTCCGCAGTGGTGCTATGACCACGGTTATGTGAACAATGGTATGATGACCATGCCCGCGATGTCCCTGATCCTCGTCGGCTGCGTCATCTGGGCACACAGAGCATATAACAAGGAGTTACAATAAATGAAAAATGAAAAATGAAAGAGTGAAAAATATAAGTTTCTCCTCAAGATATTGAAGTAATCCTTATTTTTCACTTTTCACTCTTAAACTTTTCACTTAAAGAATATGGAACATCTATTAAGCCTATTCGTCCGCTCCATCTTTGTGGACAATATGATTTTCGCGTTCTTCCTGGGTATGTGCTCCTATCTGGCCGTGTCCAAGACCGTGAAGACCGCCCTCGGACTCGGCGTAGCAGTCACCTTCGTGCTGCTCATCACCGTGCCCGTTGACTACCTGTTGCAAGTTTATGTCCTTGGCCCCGACTGTCTCGTTGAGGGCGTTGACCTGAGCTTCCTGTCATTCATCCTCTTCATCGCCGTGATTGCCGCTATCGTGCAGCTGGTGGAGATGATTGTCGAGCGCTTCAGCCCCTCGCTGTATGCTGCCCTCGGTATTTTCCTCCCCCTGATTGCCGTGAACTGCGCCATCATGGGTGCCTCGCTGTTCATGCAGCAGCGCATCACCATGCCCGACACCAACTCCCAGGCCATCACCGGCATCTGGGATGCTGTGGCCTACGCCCTTGGTTCCGGTATCGGCTGGCTGTTGGCTATCACCTGCCTGGCAGCCATTCGCGAGAAGATGGCCTACACCGATGTGCCCAAGCCCCTGCAGGGTCTCGGCATTACGTTCATCACCGTCGGCCTGATGGCCATGGCTTTCATGTGCTTCAGCGGATTAAATCTCTAATTAAATGAAAAATGAAAAATGAAAGAGTGAAAAATATAAGTTTCCTCTCAAGTGCTGTAGGTAATTCTTATTTTTCACTTTTCACTCCTTCACTTTTCACTCAATAGACATTATGAATACATCATTAATTCTCACAAGCATTGTGGTTTTCCTCGTGATTATCATCGCGTTGGTCATCATTCTGCTTGTCGCAAAGGCATACCTCTCGCCGAGTGGTAATGTCACGATTACAATGAATGGCAAGGACAAGCTGTCCGTGCCCCAGGGTGCCAGCCTGCTCTCCACCCTTGCCGCTGAAGGTGTCTATCTCCCCAGCGCCTGCGGCGGTAAGGGCTCCTGCGGCCAGTGCAAATGCCAGGTCGTAGAAGGTGGCGGTGAGATTCTTGACTCTGAGAAGGGACACTTCACCCGCAAGGAACAGAAGGACCACTGGCGCCTCGGCTGCCAGTGCAAGGTCAAGGGCGACCTCGGCATCAAGGTGCCCGACAGCGTCCTCG
>CAMVUB010000010.1 GCA_947170495.1 uncultured Prevotellaceae bacterium | reverse complement strand
GTCATTATCGAGAAGAAGTTCGGTGCTCCCCAAATCACCAAGGACGGCGTGACCGTCGCCAAGGAGATTGAGCTGGCCGATGCCTTCCAGAACGCCGGTGCACAGCTCGTGAAGAGCGTGGCCAGCAAGACGGGTGACGATGCCGGCGACGGCACCACCACCGCTACCGTGCTGGCACAGGCCATCGTCCGCGAGGGTCTGAAGAACGTCACCGCCGGTGCGAACCCCATGGACCTGAAGCGCGGTATCGACAAGGCTGTGGCCAAGGTCGTGGACAGCATCAAGGGCATGAGCGAGCAGGTCGGCGACGACTACAACAAGATTGAGCAGGTGGCTACTGTCAGCGCTAACAACGATCCTGAGATTGGCAAGTTGCTGGCCGATGCCATGAAGAAAGTTTCCAAGGACGGCGTCATCACCATCGAGGAGGCTAAGGGCCGCGACACCACGATCGGTGTTGTCGAGGGTATGCAATTCGACCGCGGTTACCTCTCCGCTTACTTCGTCACCAACACGGAGAAGATGGAGTGCGAGATGGAGAACCCCTATATCCTCATCTACGACAAGAAGATCTCCAACCTCAAGGACTTCCTGCCCATTCTGGAGCCCGCAGTACAGACCGGCCGTCCGCTGCTCGTCATCGCAGAGGATGTCGATAGCGAAGCTCTCACCACCCTCGTCGTCAACCGTCTGCGTGGCCAGCTAAAGATCTGTGCCGTCAAGGCTCCTGGCTTCGGTGATCGTCGCAAGGCTATGCTCGAGGATATCGCCATCCTCACCGGCGGCGTAGTCATCAGCGAGGAGAAGGGGCTGAAGCTCGAGCAGGCTACCATCGAGATGCTCGGCAGCGCCGACAAGGTGACCATCACAAAGGACAACACGACGATTGTCAGCGGTCACGGTCAGAGCGAGCTCATCAAGGACCGCATCAACCAGATCAAGAACGAGATTCAGAACACCACCTCTTCTTATGACAAGGAGAAGCTGCAGGAGCGTCTGGCTAAGCTCAGCGGCGGTGTCGCCGTCCTCTATGTCGGTGCTCCCTCCGAGACCGAGATGAAGGAGAAGAAGGACCGCGTTGATGACGCCCTGTGCGCTACGCGTGCCGCCATCGAAGAGGGTATCATCCCTGGCGGCGGTGTCGCTTACATCCGCGCCATCAAGGCCCTCGACGGCCTGCAGGGCGAGAACGCCGACGAGACCACCGGTATCCGCATCGTAGAGCGCGCCATCGAGGAGCCGCTGCGCCAGATTGTCGAGAACGCCGGTCTGGAAGGTAGCGTCGTCGTGAACACCGTGAAGGGTGAGAAGGGCGACTACGGCTACAACGCCCGCGCCGACCGCTACGAAGACCTCCGAAAGGCTGGCATCATCGATCCTGCCAAGGTGGCACGCGTAGCCCTCGAGAACGCTGCCAGCATCGCCGGCATGTTCCTGACCACCGAATGCGTCATCTGCGACGCCAAGGAAGACAAGCCCGAAATGCCGATGGGCGGTGCTCCCGGCATGGGTGGCATGATGTAATAAGCCATCGACCTCTCTACTCCCATCACCTATCTGCCAGGAGTAGGCCCACAGAGGGCGAAACTACTGGACGCGGAACTGGGTATCACCACGTTCCGCGACCTTCTTTACTTCTTCCCCTATAAGCATATCGACCGTACTCGGCTGTATTACATACACGAGCTTACGGCCGATATGCCTTTTGTACAGGTGCGCGGCGAGTTCCTCAGCTTCGAGGAGGAGGGACACGGCCGCAAGCGCCGCCTCATCGCCCATTTCACCGACGGACGCGGCATCTTGGACCTCATCTGGTTCCAGGCGGGGACGTTCAAATGGATCAAGAAGAACTATGTCATTGGCAAGCCCTATATCGTCTTCGGGCGCCCCAATGTCTTCAATGGCCGTCTCAACATTCCGCACCCCGACATTGACCCCGCCGACAGCCTCCAGCTGGGCACCATGGGTCTGCAACCCTACTACACCACCACGGAGCGCATGAAGAAAAGCGGCCTCAACAGCCGTTGCATCGAGCGCTTCACGAAGACGCTGTTCGAGAAGATTTCCTCCTCGCCGTTTGGCGGTGTGGAAACCCTCCCCGCCAGCATCATCCAAGAACTGAACCTTATCCCCCTCTGGCAGTCCCTGCACGACCTGCACTACCCTCCCTCCGCGGAGTCCCTGCGGCGCGCCACCTACCGCCAGAAGTTCGAGGAGCTCTTCTTCATCCAGCTCGGCATCCTGCGCTTCGCCCGTCAACGCCAGCAGCAGGTCGCCGGTCATGTCTTCGCGCATGTCGGCGAGCGCTTCAACACCTTCTTTCACGACTACCTGCCCTTCGAGCTCACCAACGCCCAGAAGCGCGTCATCAAGGAGATGCGCCGCGATATGGGCAGCGGCAAGCAGATGAACCGCCTCCTGCAGGGCGATGTAGGCTCGGGCAAGACCCTCGTGGCGCTGATGACGATGCTCATCGCCCTCGACAACGGCTACCAGGCCTGTCTGATGGCGCCCACTGAGATCCTCGCTGAGCAGCACTACGCCACCTTCCGCGAGTTCCTGAAGGACATGCCCGTCCGCGTGGAGCTCCTCACGGGTTCCGTCAAGGGAAAGCGCCGCCGCGAACCTATATTAGAAGGTACGCGCGCGGGCGAGGTCGATATCCTCATCGGCACCCATGCCGTGCTGGAGGATACCGTCGCCTTCCAGCGCCTCGGCCTCGTGGTCATCGACGAACAGCACCGCTTCGGCGTGGCGCAGCGTGCAAAGCTGTGGCACAAGCCCGCCGCTGAGGGGCCCGTGCCACATGTCCTTGTCATGACCGCCACACCCATTCCGCGCACGCTCGCCATGACCGTCTATGGCGACCTCGACGTCAGCGTCATCGATGAGCTGCCGCCGGGTCGTAAGCCCATTGAGACGCGCCATTTCTGGGAGGAGCGCACCGAGAGCCTCTACCGCGGTATTCGCACGGAGATCTCTAAAGGGCGACAGGTCTATGTCGTCTATCCCCTCATCAAAGAGAGTGAGAAGATGGACATCCAGGATCTGGAGAACGGCTATGCAGACCTCTGCGCCGCCTTCCCCGACCTGCGCATCTCCAAGGTACATGGTAAGATGAGCGCTGCTGACAAGGACGCCGAGATGGACCGTTTTGTACGTGGCGAGACACAGATCCTTGTGGCCACCACCGTGATAGAGGTCGGCGTCAATGTACCCAACGCCAGCGTGATGGTCATTCAGAATGCCGAGCGCTTCGGCTTGGCACAGCTGCACCAGCTCCGCGGCCGCGTAGGTCGCGGTGCCGAGCAGAGCTATTGCATCCTCGTCACGAAATACAACCTCTCCGAAGATACCAAGAAACGCATACAGGTGATGTGCGACACCACCGACGGCTTTGAGATTGCCGAAGCCGACCTGAAGTTCCGCGGCCCGGGCGACCTCGAAGGCACGCAACAGAGCGGCCTCGCCTTCGACCTGCACATCGCCAACCTCGCGCGCGACGGACAGCTCGTGCAGCTCGCCCGCGACACCGCCAACCACATCCTTGATATCGACCCCACACAATCCCTGCCGGAGCACGCCGCCATGTGGCAGCGCCTCCGTGACCTCGGCAAATCCTCCTACGACTGGAGTAGCATCAGCTAATCACCCACCTCATAAAGGATGAGAGAGAAGGACATGAGAAGAACCATCAAGCAAAAGAAGGGTCGTCTGTCTGTTTAACGTATTACCTTTTTGCCATTCAGGATGAAGATTCCGTGCTTGGGAGCCTGGTTCAGGCGCTGACCACTTAGGGAATAGATGCCTTCTAAGCATGGAGTTGTGCCTGATGTGATTGCCTTGATTCCTGTTGCGTCAAGCCGCCTCATTGCCTCCTCCAAAGCATCTGTTGCGTTGTAGTCTGGAACTTTCACGAGCAACCATTGACAGCCACCTGCACTTATTGTCCACTGGGCAACTGGCTTTGACGGATTCTGTGGAGCCGCACACATGAAGCCTTTCTCGGCATCGCTGCCACTCTCGCGGAATGTGAAGCCGTTAGCTTGCAGAGTCATTTCCAGAGGGAATGGCTCGTCTTGAAATGTACATGGCAGGCTGACGACATCAAACACGGGAACATTAACAAACTGCTGACGGCCAATGTTGTATAGGAAGTATTGGTTGCAGTAGTTGATAACGAGCCACATATTATTTTCTGCGAAGCGGTTGACAGGAGCGGCAAAGGTTTCGTTACTGCTCTCGCCCAGCCACAGATTGGCGCTGGACGGGTTGCTATAGATGATGCCTAACCCTATAGCATTCTTGATGGTGTATGCCTGATTGTTTTCGATATCGGAAAGTGATGAAATTGTGTTTGCCATTTCGTAACCTTCCTTATCGGTGGCATAGTCCAGCATGGCATTGGCCATAGCATAAGCACTTTGGCTGTCCACCATAGGAACGGTGATAATCTGCCAGGTAGAACCATTATCTGTATTCGTCCATTCGCACACAGGCTTGTCGCTCAACTGTGGAGAAGCGCACAGCCACGCCTTCTCACTCGTCTGACCCTCCAGCCTGAAGCAGAATGTGCCATTGCCATCGCATGTGACCTCAACAGGCAGAGGCTCTGCAGTGAATGTTGCTGGGCGGCTACCAGTGTCATATACGGGGAGCTTGGCAAACTCACGGCGCCCCACATTATATATATACCACTTGTCGTTCTTCTGTATGATCATCCACGAAGCGTCTTCGCTATCATGGTCAACCTTCTGTCCCATTGTTTCATTGCTGCTCTCGCCCAGCCATAAGTTCGTCTGTGCGGGGTTGTTGTAAATGATACCCAGCCCATTGGTGTTGATAAGGTTCACAGCCATCTGGTTTGTCTTTAAGTCATCCAGAGTCTTGATTTCAACAGGATCCTCTATGACCTCACCTTGGTCTTCTGGGTCAGGAGTAGCAATGGGAGCTGTCGTGTCCTCCTCGGGGCATACAGCTTGGTTAGCTGTAGCAACTGACTCAATCAGCGGATGAACATTCGCATTGATGACATACGCACACCTTCGGGCCATGGAACGAGAATTGGTCGATGGCAAGTCGTTACAAATATCCCAGTACATGATGCCAGCCAGGTCGTTGTCGCGTGCAAAGCGTGTACGTTCTACGACCTGATTCAGCGAATTCATCACATAGTTGCTGCCGTTATATTCAAATTCTTCCTGATTGTCGGCGATGTTGTCTGCATTCCAGTTGTAACCGATGGTGCCCGCTCCACCACCATTGTCACTGATTGTTGCATAGGATGGCAACAGCTTCTCGTGGGGAACGCCCCAGTTCAGGATGCGGTTGGTATAGTCTGTATATGTGCTGTAATAGGAATGTGTTGCTTGAGGCCCATACTGCTGGATGTTGAAGAAGTCAACATATTGCATGAGGTCTTTAGGGAAGTTGTATGTCACATTGTGCATACTGACAGAGATTATCTTCCCTTCCTTCAGCAGAGGACGAAGTTCCTTCAGCATGAGGCCGATGTTGCGCCATCCTGCTTCGTTGTACAACCACTCGAAATCAATGTCAATGCCATCAATACCCTCTTCGTTCGCACATGCTGCCAGAGCCTTGGCCATGCGTTTGCGGTTTGTGTCACTGCCAACAGCTGTACTCAATGAGCCGTCAGATGGCTGTGTGGCTGTTACCACCCAGCGTTGGCCACGCAGGTTGCCGGCAGTATGCCTCATGAAGTCAAGATAGCCAGGCAGCGAGTAGGAATCAAACCCAAGATTATGAGGCTTTTCGAATCGATAGTAGCCCATCTTGTTATAGTAGCTCCAAGCCTCCAGCTTTATGCCAGGCGCAGGCATTTCGGGAGCTGTGCGGTCGCTGGCGATTTGCTCTTCTGTTCGGGTAACGTTCCAAGTGGCAACATTATCAAACTTACATTTCAGTCCTTCACCCAAAACCATTGATGCTGTGCCCAGACCTATTTGATTCCCAGCCAAAGCAGGGAAGTCTGTTTGGGTCAGAGCGAAGAAATACCAGTCGTTGCCAGCCTGGAATGTCGAGGTCTTGCTGCTGCCGTTCCATGCCATCAACGCCCTCTTCTCTCCACCATTGTGTTGGAGAAGGATCGGGCCAGAGGTCCCATCCGTATTGGGCGCGCCCAGCGTAATCTCAAAGAAATTGTTATCGTCCACTCGTTTCGACAGGACCTTTGCACCCTCCTGCCATTCTTCAATGTTCAGCCAGAACTCTAATGTGAAGTTTGTTGCGTCGGCAGGAATTACGTCCTGTGGCAGCGTCATTGTTGCCTCCTCTGTGGTCAGATGCAGCAGGCCTGTACGTCCGCCAAAAGAATCCAGATATTCTGCACCTTCGCTGACAGAGCCTTGATGGACAGCAGCATTAAACCAGGCATTACCATTCTTGTCTGTACTGATGCCCAGCATTCCGATAAAGTTGCTGAGACAACCATAGTGGTCGCTGTCGTATGCCCGTGAGAACGTATGCTCCAGATTGTCGTATGCCATGTGGATGCGATACTTCATCTGGGGATTGTCGGTGTACTTCACCTTCTTCACGCCTTCTACGGACATGGTGCCGTGTAAACCTGTTGCAGCCTCTTTGCCATTGACTATCTCGTATCTAAAATTGACGACATTGGCACACAGCTCCTGGTCCACCTTCCAATACCCTACCAGTGATGCCCACTGAGGATGTAGCTTGTTGAGGGTGTTATTGTAGAAGCTCTCGTAGTCGGTTGGCAACAGCGTCTTCCACAGACGGATTTCATCCAAACGTCCTCTGTAATCACCTCCCAGCCACAAAGAATGGGTCTTTGCAGAAAGCGAAAGATAGTGTTCCAGTGTGTATGTCTTGTTGTTGTTTAGCGTCACCTCTGTCTGGTTGCCCTGCTTGTCTGCACGCAAGGATATATGGCACCATTTGTCCTCGCCCATGCGACTATCGGTGATGGTCAGGTGGTTCGTGCCATCGTTCAGCACCAAGGAATGGTTGTTGCCCAGTTTGATGCTGAAGGTGTTACTACGAATCAGTGCGGCTTTGGGTGTCCATTTTGTGGGGCAGAACCAGAACTGCAAAGTATAATCCCCCTCGTTTGTCGGAAGGTCATCGATAGTGCCAAGATTAACAACACCCGATGGTTCAAACTCCAGGCAGTAGTTGTCAACCTGAGCTGTTGCTATTGTGCTAACCAACAGCAGGAGTACAATAAGAAGGTTTTTCATATCAGCTTTCATTATTCCGTCACAAAAATATCTCTTTCCCTCCATTCGAACAAATAAAACAATGGATTTTTGCAGGCTATCACAATAAAATGTATCAGAAATGGGTATATTATACAATAAATGAAACCCTGAACGCCACCTTCAGTCCGTTCAGCGTTTACCAAGCAAATTTACCTGATGATTACCTTCCTGTTG
This sequence comes from uncultured Prevotellaceae bacterium, assembly GCA_947170495.1. Taxonomy (GTDB): domain Bacteria; phylum Bacteroidota; class Bacteroidia; order Bacteroidales; family Bacteroidaceae; genus Physcousia. The sequence goes on along the minus strand of CAMVUB010000010.1, from coordinate 50,106 downwards.
TTAACGATATACACGCCCTTCGACGGATTATTTGCGCGGCGCCCGTCTATGGAGTAAACAGAATCGTCGCTTGCCACGTTGATTGTTAATTTATGTATGTAACCGTATACTTCTGGGATTCGGTGCCTGGATCAGGGTTTTCGCCAGGGGTGAAAAGGCCTTCGATGTGCACCTCGCCATTGATGTATGAGGTGGGGATGGAGTACTCGTGTGTTTCGCTGTCAAACGAAGAAGCGGGAATCGTGATGGACTTGTACTGGCGGTTGTCGCGCACATACTCGGGGCCGTCGAGGTTGTAGCCGTGGGTGATGACGGCACCCGTGTAGGTAAAGTCTGGAGCTGGCTCCATCTTGATCTTGAATGCCTGTCCGAAGGGGATGCGCTTTTCGCTGAGCACGGTACCGTCATCGGCAAGCACGTCGCCGTTGAGGTAGGTGTAGCTTACCAGTTCGCTGCCGGCAGCGGGCTTGTTCTCTTCGATGACGGGCTTGAACTGTCCGTCGTTGTCCCAATCGACATAGGCATAGCCGCTCATCCAATTTCCCGTGTACGACATCTTGATGCTGACGCTGCTGCCTGGGCGTGCTGTGACGGTCGCCGTTTCTGTTTGGTTGCTATATACCATCGTCTTGTTAACACTGACGCTTTTCGCTGTTTCGCCCGATATGGTGAAGCGTGCGTTATTGAGTGAGCGGTCTGTGCGTGTGGGCTTCTGCTCAGCATCGAAGTTCACAGGGTAGAACGATGTCACGATGCGCGGCTTGGGATTGTCGTTGATCTCGATCTCGTCGAAGTATGCCACGAAGTCGCTTGTGCGGAGGTGTGGCGAGGCGAGGTCGGGAACGAACACAAGGCTGTGAATGTCCACGTATTCATTCGTGCTAATGGGGAACACGAGGTCTGTCCATGAGCCGTCGTTGAGCGTGTTACTGGACGCTTCCCAGAACTGTTCTGTTTCGGGGCTCTGCTCCTTCCAGTCGCGACGTTTGCCCAGACCTATCACCATGATTTTTGCTGTTTCGCCCTGTGGTTTCAGCACCATCACGTGGACGTAGCGTGTGGCTGTGGTCATGTGCAGCGGGTCAGCGAGGTCGATGCGCGCGCCGAACGTGTTGCTGCCGAAGCGCGAACGTTGCACGGCCAGCACCTTCTCGCTGGGATTGGGCTGGATGTCCAAATCCTCATTGACGGATTTGTCGGGGTTGTCCGTGATGCCTACATAGCACTCAGGGGAGAGGATGGCCCCCGTCCGGAATGGCGACTGCTCCCAGGTGTCGTAAACCCCAAGACGGCTAAATCCTTCGCCTGTTTCAAAGTCTATTGTCTGTGCCGAGGCAGGCAGCTGGGCGGCAAGTGCCGCCATTGCCATATATTTTGTTAAGCCTTTCATAATTCAGAAAATATTGAGTTCGTGGGGTTAGAAAACAGAGAGGGTATGCAGCGTCGGGCAACCTCTTGCATCGTCGATGGTAATGCGCAGGTACTTTGCCTTCACAGCCGTATAGGAAGATGTGCTTCCGCCAAGGGGAACGATGCGCTTGTAGCCGATGGTTGTCGTGGAACCGGAGGCCTGCTTCGTCCATGTGGCGCCGTCGAGGCTGGTCTCGATGGTGAAGTTTTTCACGCGCTGGCCCAATTTGATGTATTCCATCAGCATGACGTAGTAGAGTGATTGTTCCTCCTCCCATTCCAGCGTGATGCTGGCCGAGAGGTCGCCGTCGTTGGTCGCCCAGTAGGTGTCCTTGTCGCCGTCCGTCACATTGCTGATGTCAAAGTTGCGAGCGGCTCCCGCTGCACGTGTCAGCGAGGCTTCGATATGGGTGGCTGTCTTGGCTTTGTCGTTCGTCAGTCGGTTGTTGATGAGTGTGCCGAGTTGTTCCAGAACCGTCACGTCCGCCGAGGGCAGTTCGCCGCTCTGGTCAGGCGGGAAGTTCAGGATGAGCGTGGCGTTGCGACCTACCGTTTCCAAATAGATCTTGAAGAGCTCGGTGGCCGACTTGGGGCTTTCGCCGCTATGCCAGAACCAGCCCTTGTTGGTGGCCTTGGCATCGCTCTCGCCAGCCTTCCACTTCCAAGCGTACATATTTCCGCTTTCGCCCCAGCCCATGGACCAGTTTGTCTCGCCAGCCCATCCGGCCTCGTTACCAATCCAGCGGGCTTCGTCGCCCACGCCCCACATCACGCAGTTCGGAGCGATGGCGTGCACGGTGTCGCGCAAGTTGGGGACATCGTAGTAGGTAGCGGCATCCTTGATGGTGCGCGTGGTGTTGGCGCCGCCGTAGTAGCCGGCATGGTCGCCACCCGTGGCACCGTCGAACCACATCTCGAACTGGTCGCTGCCGTATTGTGCCAGCTCCAGGCACTGCGGCAGGAACACCTTGTTCAAGTAGTCGCTCGTGCCGTCGCCCCAGTACTTGCTGTTCAGATCCCAAGGAGATACATAGAAGCCGTACTTCATGCCGAGGTCGCGTGCCGCAGCGGCGAAGGCCTCGGGAATGTTCGTGTTGCGGCCGTTGTCGTTGCCCGCGTTCACCACGCTGTGTGTCGTGGTAGCTGTCGGCCATAGGCAGAAGCCGTCGTGGTGTTTGACCACCGCGATGCCGCCCTTCATGCCAGCCGCCTTGACAGCTGTGAGCCATTGCCGCGGGTTGGGCACCTTTGTAGGCGCGAATTTCGACTCGGCCTCTCCGCCATTTCCCCATTCCGAGTTGGTGAAGGTGTTCATGCCGAAGTGGAAGAACGCATAGAATTCCGTTTCCTGCCACAGCAGCTGGCGTTCGCTCGGAACGGGATGCACGGGTGCAGGCTCGTTGTCGGCAATGCTGTAGGACTCGCTGACAGGCACAAACTGCTCAGAGGAGCGTGGCTGGCCATAGCCCACCGTACATATGCACAGCAGGGCGAGAATGAATAGAATCCTTTTCTGTCCCATTATTCTTTGTTGTTTAATCTTTTATTATTGTAAATGTTTCTTGTTTGTGAGTGCAAACTTACACATTATTTTTTACGCGCACAAAAATCTCTGCATTTTTCGAGACAGGGCATCAAAAAGCCTTTCCGAAGGGTGTCGGCGGCGCGGCTTCCATCCCCATAATTCGGTATTTTCTTGCAATAAATGAGGCGATGAATTGGCCGTTTAGGAATAAAGGCGTACTTTTGCAGCAGAAAAAAGAAGAATAGCATGAAACTATCGGAACTACGGACGGGTGAGAAGGCGGTCATCGTGAAGGTGAGCGGCCACGGCGGCTTCCGCAAGCGCATCATCGAGATGGGCTTCGTGACGGGGCAACCTGTGGAGGTGCTCCTCAACGCACCGCTGCAAGACCCGGTGAAATACAAGCTGATGGGCTACGAGGTCAGCCTCCGGCACGACGAGGCGAAGTTGATAGAGGTTGCAGAGGAACCTCTCCGGACCCCCTCCCCGCTCCCCCTCAAGGGGGAGAGTGGTCACCTTCATGAAAATGGGAGTGAGTCGGTTACTCCTGCAACGACCTCGGCGGATGCCTGCTCAAAAGATTCTACTCTCCCCCTTGAGGGGGAGCGGGGAGGGGGTCTTATTTCTGTCGCCCTCATCGGTAACCCGAACTGCGGCAAGACATCGCTGTTCAACTACGCCAGCGGGGCACATGCCCGTGTGGGTAATTATTCGGGCGTCACCGTGGATGCGACGACGGCGACGGCGGAACAGGAAGGCTACACCTTCCATCTGACGGATTTGCCCGGCACGTATTCCCTCTCCTGCTACTCACCCGAGGAGCTGTATGTGCGCAAGCACCTGCAGGAGGAACACCCGGACGTCATCATCAATGTCGTGGATGCCTCAAACCTGGAGCGCAACCTGTACCTGACGACACAGCTGGTGGATATGAACCTGCGGGTGGTGTGTGCGCTGAACATGTACGACGAGCTGGAGCGCCGCGGCGACCATCTGAATATCCAGACACTCTCCACGCTCTTCGGTGTGCCGATGGTCCCGACATCGTTCAAGACGGGACGCGGCGTGCGAGAGCTGCTGCACACGGTCATCGAGGTCTTCGAAGGCACGAACGCGCAGATGCGACATATCCATATCAACTACGGTCACGAGATTGAGGACGGCATCACGCATATCCAGCAGTTCCTGAAGGCCGACGAGCACCTGAGCACGCAGTACTCCACGCGCTATCTGGCACTGAAGCTGCTGGAGCACGACGCGGAGATGATTCACTTCGTCGAGGGTCACGTGGAGAGCGAGCACCGCAGCGAGGACCGCAAGCGGCTGATGGCGGCACGCGACTACGCCGGAGCCCGCGTGATGGAAGAGACGGGCGTGGATTCCGAGACGGCCATCATGGACGCCAAGTACGGTTTCATCCACGGCGCGCTGGCCGAAGCGGAGTACCGCACAGGCACGAAGAAAGACACCTACAAGACCACACACCGCATTGATGCGCTGCTGTCAAACAAATACTTAGGTTTCCCCATCTTCTTCCTCATCCTCTACGTGATGTTCCAGACAACCTTCGCGCTGGGGCAGTACCCGATGGATTGGATTGAGGCGGGCGTGGCGTGGCTCGGCGAGTGGATCGGCGCCACGATGTCCGAAGGACCGCTGCGGTCGATGCTGGTGGATGGCGTCATCGGCGGCGTAGGCAGCGTCATCGTGTTCCTGCCGCAGATCCTGATACTCTACTGCTTCATCTCGTTCATGGAGGACTCGGGCTATATGGCGCGTGCTGCCTTCATCATGGACAAACTGATGCACCGCATGGGCCTGCACGGCAAGTCGTTCATTCCGCTGGTCATGGGTTTCGGCTGTAACGTACCTGCGGTGATGGCCACACGTACCATCGAGAGCCGCCGCTCGCGACTGATTACGATGATGATCCTTCCTTTTATGTCGTGCTCCGCGCGCCTGCCTATCTATATCATGATTGTCGGCACGTTCTTCGCGGCGCAGTGGCGCAGCACAGTGCTGGTGTCGCTCTACGCCATCGGTATTCTTGTGGCAGCGCTGGTGTCGCGCCTGTTCGCGCGTTTCATCATCAAGGGCGAGGACACGCCTTTCGTGATGGAGCTCCCACCCTATCGCTGGCCGACGGCCAAGGCCATCGGGCGCCACACGTGGGAGAAAGGCAAGGAGTACCTGAAGAAGATGGGTGGTATCATCCTTGTCGCCAGCATCATCGTGTGGGCACTGAGCTACTTTGGTCCTTCCAAGTCTTCGACTGTGTCCACAGCCGAAAATATGGAGACCTCTTATCTCGGTCGTGCCGGTAAAGCCATCTCACCCGTCTTCGCACCCCAGCACTTCAACTGGAAACTGGATGTGAGCCTCATCGCGGGCGTAGGCGCCAAGGAGATTGTCGCCAGCACGATGGGCGTGCTCTACTCGGGCGACGACAGTTTCGGCGACGATGACACATTCGCCGAGGACAACGCCAAATACACACGTCTGCATCAGCAGATGGCATCAGATGGTGTCACGCCCCTCATCGCCTTCGCCTACCTCCTCTTCGTGCTCCTCTACTTCCCCTGCCTGGCCACCATCGTAGCCATCAAGAACGAAACGTCCTCGTGGCGCTGGGCCCTTTGCGCAGCCTGCTACACCACCGTCCTCGCCTGGATTGTCTCAGCGGCGGTCGTGCAAATAGGGGGGCTGTTCTAAGACCACTATGCAAATTACAATCGTCATCCTCATTCTCTTGGCTTGCGTGGCCTACACCGCCCGCCGCCTGTGGCGCCGCTTCACCCGGAAGCGGCCCTGCGACTGCGACTGCGGTTGCGAACATGATGACGATGTGCGTTGCGCAGGCTGTCCTTTAGCTGACAGCTGCCACACAAAAAAAGAATGGTAATCTTGCGCACGCAAGATTACCATTCCTTTTCTTAGTCGCTTAGTGTCCGAACCTCAGTTGGTCGCCGTCGGCATCGACGCGGATGGGGTGTTCGCGGTTGACGGTGCCGGCGAGGATGGCGCGCGAGAGGTCGTTGAGGAGCAGGCGCTGGATAGCGCGCTTCACAGGACGGGCACCAAACTCGGGATCGTAGCCCTCGCGGGTGAGCAGGTCGATGGCGGCGTCGGTGAGCGTGAGGGTGATGCCGTTCTCGCCGAGCATCTTCTGCACGGAGGCGACTTGCAGCTGTACGACCTGACGGATCTCAGCCTGCGTCAGCGGCTCGAACATGATGGTCTCGTCGATACGGTTCAGGAACTCGGGGCGGATGGTGCGCTTGAGTTGTTCCATCACCGTGCGCTTGGTTTCCTCAATGACGGCCTCGCGGTTCTTGGCGGGAAGGGAGCCATCGGCGAATGATTCGCCGGGCACACTGCCGTTAGTGGGACTGTCAAGTTTCGAGAACTGCTCGCGGATATACTCACTTCCCAAATTCGAGGTGAGGATGATGATGGTGTTCTTGAAGTTGACGGTGCGGCCTTTGTTGTCGGTCAGACGGCCGTCGTCGAGCACCTGCAGCAACGTGTTGAACACATCGGGGTGCGCCTTCTCGATCTCGTCGAATAGGACCACGCTGTAGGGCTTGCGGCGCACGGCCTCGGTGAGCTGTCCGCCCTCGTCGTAACCCACATATCCCGGAGGGGCACCGATGAGTCGGCTGACGCTGTGCTTCTCCTGATACTCACTCATATCGATACGCGTCATCATGGTTTCATCGTCGAAGAGGAACTCCGCGAGTGCCTTGGCCAGCTCGGTCTTACCGACACCCGTGGTGCCAAGGAAGATGAACGAGCCGATGGGGCGCTTCGGGTCTTGCAGCCCGGCACGCGAGCGGCGCACGGCATCGGCGACGGCACGGATAGCCTCGTCCTGCCCGATGACCCGCTTGTGCAGTTCCTCCTCCAGATGCAGGAGCTTCTCGCGCTCGCTCTGCAGCATCTTCGACACAGGGATGCCCGTCCAGCGGCTCACGACCTCGGCGATGTCATCGGCGGTCACTTCCTCCTTGACCATTGCCTCGGCGCCCTGTGCCGAGCGCAGCTGCTCCTGAATCTTCTGAATCTCAGCTTCGAGGGCCTGCAGGCTGCCGTAGCGGATTTCCGCCACGCGGCCGTAGTTGCCTTCGCGCTCGGCGCGGTCGGCCTCGAACTTCAGCTGTTCGATCTGCTGCTTGTTGGCCTGTATCTTAGCAAGAAGACCCTTCTCGCCTTCCCACTTGGCCTTCATCTGCTGCTCCTGCTCCTTGAGGTCGGCGATGTCCTTGTTCAGCTGCTGGAGCTTGTCGGAAGCGGGAGAACCGCTTCCCGCACTGCCCTCCGCTTCGCGGCGGATGGCCTCGCGCTCTATCTCCAGCTGCTTCAGGCGGCGGGTGATCTCGTCGAGCTCCTCGGGCACGCTGTCGCGCTCCATGCGGAGCTTGGCGGCGGCTTCGTCCATCAGGTCGATGGCCTTATCGGGCAGGAAGCGGTCGGTGATATAGCGGTTGGAGAGCTCCACGGCGGCGATGATGGCATCGTCCTGAATACGCACACGGTGGTGGTTCTCGTAGCGCTCCTTCAGACCACGCAGGATGGAGATGCTGGAGAGCGTGTCCGGCTCATCTACCATCACACTCTGGAAGCGGCGCTCCAACGCCTTGTCCTTCTCGAAGTACTTCTGGTACTCGTCGAGGGTCGTAGCACCGATGGCGCGCAGCTCGCCACGTGCCAGTGCGGGCTTCAGGATGTTGGCGGCGTCCATGGCGCCCTCGCTCTTGCCGGCACCCACGAGGGTGTGAATCTCATCGATGAACAGGATGATACGGCCCTCGCTCTTCGTGACCTCGTTGATGACGCTCTTCAGACGCTCCTCGAACTCGCCCTTGTACTTGGCACCGGCGATGAGGGCGCCCATATCGAGCGAGAAGAGCTGCTTCTCGCGCAGGTTCTCGGGCACGTCGCCACGCAGAATACGATGCGCGAGTCCCTCCACGATGGCTGTCTTACCCGTACCCGGCTCACCAATGAGGATCGGGTTGTTCTTCGTGCGGCGCGACAGGATCTGCAGCACACGGCGTATCTCCTCGTCGCGGCCGATGACGGGGTCGAGCTTCCCTGCGCGCGCTTCCTCTATCAGATTACGCGCGTACTTCGAGAGACTCTGGTAGGTGTCCTCGCTCGATTGCGACTTCACCTGCTGCCCGCCACGCAGTTCGCGGATGGCGGCGCCGAGGTCTTTCTCCGTGACGCCCGCGTCCTTCAGGATCTTGGCGGCGGTGCAGCTGCTGCCCACGAGAGCCAACAGCATCACCTCCAGGCTGACGAACTCGTCGCCCTGCTTGCCCGCCAGCTCCTCGGCGCGCGTCAGGATGGTATTGGTTTCACGAGCCAGGTAGGGCTCGCCGCCCTCCACACGCGGCAGACTCTGCAGCTGCGCCTCCAGGGCCTGGCTGACAGCCTGCTCGTTGACAGAGAGCTTACGGAACAGGAACTGAACGACCTGCTGACCGGTCTTCATGATGGCGGCAAGCAGATGCTCCGGCTCGATGGCCTGCTGCCTGCGGGCCTCAGCCGTGCGCACGGCCTCCTGTATGGCCTCCTGCGCTTTGATGGTAAACTTGTCGAAATTCATATAGTTTAAGGTTTAATAGTTTAATCATTCACGGAAATACACGGAAATGTTTGTATTCAACTGTCAACTTGCCTTTGGTTTTATCAATCATTTGGGTTATGGTTTCAAGAGGAACGGATTTCCGTGTTTTTCCGTACTTTCCGTGTATTTCCGTGTCTACAAAGGTCGTGCGAGGCAAAAGAAAGCGGCCAAAAAGTCAGTGAATCAGACTTTTTGGCCGCTCATTAGGGGTTGGAGATGTCATTCTATCGTCACCTGCAGCTTCGTCAGGTCGCGGTCGGCAGAGCTGGTGCCGTAGAGGAGTTCATAGGTGCCGGGCTTCACACGCATCGTGTTGGTCGAGGGATCCCAGAACTCGAAGCTCTCACGGTCGAGGGCGATGTTCGCGACGGCGGTCTCGCCAGCCTTCACGGCGATGCGCTGGAAGCCACGCAGGCTCTTCAGCGGGCCCTCGCTGTCGGCGAGGTCGCGGATATAGACCTGCAGGGTCTCCGTACCGCTGCAGCTACCCGTATTGGTAACGGGGATGCTGACGGTGAATCCCTTTGCACCGGCCTTGCCCGTCAGCTGTGCTTCGCCCACCTTGAAGGAGGTGTAGCTCAGGCCGTAGCCGAAGGGGAAGAGGGGCTCACCTTGGAAATAGCGGTAAGTGCGGCCGCGCATGGAGTAGTCCTCGTAGTCGGGCAGCTGGCTGTCGCTGCTGTAGAAGGTGACGGGCAGCTTGCCGCCGGGGTTATAGTCGCCATAGAGGACATCGGCGACGGCTGTGCCGCCCTCCTGTCCGAGATACCAGGCCTGGATAATGGCGTCGCAGTTCTCGCTCTCCGGCTGCAGCGCGATGGCCGAACCCGAGCAGTTGACATAGATGACCTGCTTGCCGGCGGCCTTGAGGGCACGCAGGAAGTCGCGCTGCACACGCGGCAGCTCGATGCTGGTGCGGTCGCCACCACGGAAGCCCTCCAGATCGACGGGCATCTCCTCACCCTCCAGCGCCGGCGAGATGCCGCCGCAGAAGACGACGGTGTTGATGCCCTTGAGCTGCGCGATGGCAGCCTCGTAGTCGATGGGTTGCTCGTGGGCCACGTTGATCTTCATGGAGGCGCCCCAGCCTTTCACCGTGTGGTAACGCACCTCAATCTGGAACGACTGCCCTGCAGCGGCGGTGAGGACCGTGCGCGTAGGGGTGGCGCGCCAGGTGTGGTGCTTCTCGCGCTGCTCGCCGTTGACAAAGACCTCGAAGTGGCCCGTGCCCTCCACGTTCACGACATATTCGCCTGCCTCCTTCGGTGTGAACGTGGTCTCGTACTTGGCCGAGAAATCATCCACGGGCACGCCAGGGGCGAAGAAGTGGAGGCCACTGGTGGTGACGGCGAGCGGCTTCGTGTAGTGCTCCGTCGTCAGCTGCTTACCCGTCATGTCAGTGCCCAGCCAGAAGGTACCCTTCAGGCCCCGCTTGCCGTCGGGCGCCTGGCACTCCGTGGCCATGCGGCAGTCCAGTACCTTATCGTCGGTGAGGTCGCAGCCGGGCATATACACGAGCTGCTTCGCACCGCTCACCTTCAGCCTCTCGCTCTTCACTTTCAGCTTCTCACAGATGCCGTCGAGGATGGTGACGGTGTGGTTCGGTGTGCCGTTGTAGTTACCCCACATCATCGGCACATTATCGGCATTGGGACCGATGACAGCAATCCGGCCCTTGCTCTTGGACAATGGCAGGACGTTGCCCTTGTTCTGCAGGAGCACGATGGACTGGCGCGCCATCTCCAGAGCCAGCTGTGCAGACTCCTTCGTGGACATCGCCGAATAGGGTATCTTGGTCCATTCCACCAGCGACGGGTCGTCCATCTCGCCGAGGTCGAAGCGTCCTTCCAGCAATCGCACTACATGCTTGTCCACCTCGGCCTCCGTGATGAAGCCGCGCTCCACAGCTTTCGGGATGCTCCGATAGACATAGTCCCAGCCACACTCCACATCAGTGCCGGCCAGCGTGCCTACGGCGGCAGCGTGTACGGCATCCGACGAGCTCTTATGGTTCATGTGGAAATCGCTGACGGCGCCACAGTCGCTCACGACGAGGTACTTGAAGCCCCACTCGTCGCGCAGGATCTGCTGCAACAGACGGTTCGAGCCGCAGCAGGGGTCATCGTCGAGACGCTGATAGGCGCACATCACCTCGCGGACACCGCTCTTCTGCACGAGGTACTTGAAGGCGGGCAGATACGTCTCCCACAGGTCGCGCCGCGAGACATCCGTGAGGTTGGCCGTGTGGCGCGTATATTCGGGGCCGCTGTGTACGGCATAGTGCTTGGCACAGGCCCACAGCTTGCGGTACTTCGCGCTCTCGGGGCCCTGCAGGCCACGCACGACGGCATCGCCCATCACAGAGGTGAGGAAGGGATCCTCGCCGTAGGTCTCCTGACCACGTCCCCATCGCGGGTCGCGGAAGATATTCACATTCGGCGTCCACACAGAGAGGCTGTGGAACTTCTCGTCGTCACGGCCCTCCCCATACACGCGCTGGTTGTACTGCGCACGGAACTCTGTCGAGGCCACATCGAAGACCTTCTGCAACAGCGCCGGGTTAAACGACGACGCCATGCCCACGGGCTCCGGGAAGTTCGTCACATTACCCATATTGGCAGCACCGTGCAGCGCCTCGCTCCACCAGAAGAACTTCTTGATGCCCAGACGCGGTATCGCAGGGCTCTCGTCCAGCATCAGCTGGGCCTTCTCCTCGAGCGTCAGCTGCGCACACAAATCCTCGGCACGTTCGCGTGCGCTCAGACTGGGATCCTTGTACTTCTGTGCCGCAGCCATCGTGGCTACGCACACCATCAAAAGTGAAAGAACAGTTCTCATTGTGATATCCTTTAGATTTCTGTTAACTCTTATGTGTCATGATGTCGAGCACGAAGCGGTCCGTCTCATCCATACCCCGGGAGCCGATGCTGGTGAGGTTGTGGATGCTCCTATCCACATCGTCGTCGATGATGCCCTCGGCGCTGGTGACGTTCTTGTTCTGGATGGCCAGCATCGCGCTCATCACGGCAGTGCCCACGCCCGTCGTCAGCTTCAGCGCACACGACGGCTTGGCGCCGTCGCAGATCATACCCGTCAGGTTGGCAATCATGTTCTTCACCGAGTAGCTCATCTGCTCGTAGGTGCCGCCCATGAGATAGGTGATGCCCACGCTGCTGCCCGTCGAAGCCACGACACAGCCGCAGAGCGCCGACAGACAGCCCAGCGACTGCTTGATATAGATGGCGGTGAGGTGTGAGAGCGTCAGCGCACGGATGAGCTCCTCTTCAGTATTATGGTTCTCGCGCGCGAAGACCACCACGGGCATCGTGGCGCAGATACCCTGGTTGCCGCTGCCGCTGTTGCTCATCACGGGAATCATCGCCCCCGCCATGCGGGCATCGCAGGCGCAGCTGGTGACCGACAGCACCTTGGCGAAGATGCTGTCGCCCATGATGCCGCGACCCAGCGGCGAGCACATCGTCTTGCCGAGCTGATGGCCGTAGTTCTCGCGCAGGCCTTCCTCCGCAGCCGCCTCGTTCAGGCGCTTGGCTTCGAGGATGAAGCGCAGCTCCTCCAGCGGCATCGTGGTCGCAAACTCATAGACCTTAAATAAGGTGAGAGAGTAAAGACCCTTTCCCCGCTCCCCCGTGAGGGGGAGAGCCAAAGACCCCTCTAAATCTCCCCGTGAGGGGAGACTTACATTTCCATTTGCGTTCTCTGCGCCAGCCTTCTCCCCTCCCTCACGGGTAGCGAAGGTGTCAACGGGTTGACTAGATGTCAAGCCGTCCTGAGCGACCGAAGCAGAACTCCTCTGCTGAGGACGGGTAAGGTTGGGGGTGGGTCTTTCTATGAAGTTGGTGTGGTTCCCCTTGATGCAGGCCTCCGCCTCCTTGCCAGCGGCCTTCGCCACCACATGAATATACAGCTTGTCGGGGTCCTTCTCTTCCAGGGCGATGTGGATATGGTCCTCAGCGATGTAACGCTTGCCCGCTTCCAGGTCCGCAGGCGTGCAGTCGCGCAGCACCTCCAAGCCCAGACACGACTTGCCGCCGATGGCACCGAGGGCGATGGCGATGGGCAAGCCCACCATACCGCCTGTGCCGGGGATGCCCACACCCATCGCATTCTTCAGGATGTTCGCACTTAGGCTCAGCTCGATGTGCTCCGGCACCACCTTCGCGGCACCCGCCAACGTGGCATTCAACAACTCTGTGGCACGCGCCACACACAGCGCCACCGCCATCGGCTCCGTACACCCTATGGCCGGCACCACCTGCTCATGCAGCAGTGCCATGATAGACCTCTTTTCTTCGTCGTTAAGCATCGTTTTTCGTTTTATGTCCGTGCAAAGATACAGATAAAGTTTAAGGTTGATGGTTTAAGGTTTAAAGTTTTTACGCAAGCAAGTCTATTTTCCGCGTTTTTCCATACATTTCTTTTGCCCGAATCATATTATTCGTTACTTTTGTGGTGTTTGATGAGGTTGTATGAAAGTTCCTGTCCACGTGATTCACGGCGAAGCAAAAGATGGAGAAAAAACATGTCTCGAGGTGGTTTTCCACACTTGTTTTTGTGGTGTTTGATAGTAAGGAATTATTTGATAGGTAGTTAGCATGGAAGTGGGAATTTTAATTTTTCCACACTATTCTTTTGGCAGGAAGTCAAAAAAGGTGTTACCTTTGCAGCGGAAAATCATTGATAGATGCTATGACGACTTCGACATGTCTTCATCGATGCTGCTTGGTGCTGCTGACAACGTGCTTGCTGACAGCGTGCACCACACGTCCTGCGCCGACTTCTGCCACCATGTTGGCGGAGGCAGAGGCTGTGCATCTGTCGAAGCCTGACAGCGTGAAGGCTTATGAGGACTTGTTGCGCGCAGCCGTGCGTCTGGCAGAGCAGGAGCATGACGGCCTCACCTGTGCCCGTGCGTATCTTCTTTTATCAGCACAGCTGCAGTGGACTGATGAAGATGAAGCTATTGCCCTCGCCACCAAGGGGCAACAGGCCTTGCAGCAGGTGGCGCCGGCGGCGCTGTCGGTTCATGAAACGGAGATGCTGAATGCCTTGCAGCGCGACTTAACGCTGACGATGGCTGGGCTCTATGAGCAAAAGGGTGAACTGTCTCTCGCGCGTACCTTATATAAACAATGCTTATGGCACCCTGCGTGTCGCAACGTGGCTTTGGGGCATTTGGCCAACCTCTGCCTCTCGGAGAACGATGCTGCGGGTGCTTTGGAGTTGGCACGTCAGATGACACTCTCCGATGACGACGCTACCGACGTCGAGGCTCGCGTCATCTTAGCCAACTGCTATTTGCAATGTGACTCTTTGGAGCAGGCACAGCAGATCTATACGCATCTCGCCTCGCTGCATAATCGTAAGACGCGCTATGTGGCGCAGCGCCATCTGACAGAGATTGCCATCCGGCAGCGTGAGCTCGCCGCACTGCCCGCCCTGCTGGACTCCACGTTCTCCAGCGCTGAAGGCGTGTTCTTCGAGGCGTTGCAGCAGAAAGAAGTCTATTTCCGTGCTACCTTGGAGCAGGAACGTAGGGCAGAACGTCTCGCCTATCGTCAGCGCCTGACACTGTGGGCGCTGTGTGGCGTGACGGTGTTGGCCGTGATGGCTGTGCTGTTCCTGGCGGCTCTGACACGTCATCGCCGACAGATCCATGCCCAGCGCCTGAGGGAAGAGCAACGCGAGCGTGAGCTTGCTGAGGAGCGTCTGCAGCAGCAGGAACAGAAGATCCACCTCCTCCAACGGCTGATTCTCGACAAGAGCGAAGTGCTTCAGCGCCTGCGTGCCGAGGGCGACAGCAAGAAACAGCTCAGCCGTAAGGACTGGCAGGAGGTGGAGCAGATGCTGGACAGCGTCACCGATGGCTTTGTCAGGCGTCTCCGCACCAGCCATCCTGGTTTTAGTGAGGAGGATATCCAACTGTGCATGCTTACCCGCATGAACCTCTCGAATCAGGTCATCTCCAATATCTACCTCATTACGGTTTCTGCGGTGAAGCACCGCAAGTTGAAATTGAAGAAGGACGGTTTCGGCGAGTACGACCCTGAGCGTCCCTTGGACAGTGTACTATTACAGATATAGCCATGCAGCTGTTAGGAATCATCATGATGCAGGCGCTGACGATGTTTCAGCCTGAGGCCCTCCTGGAAACGAAGGGCGGCGGGCGCATTGTATCCGTAGAGATGGCGCGGCAGGAGACGCGCATCTGCATGCAGCGTGAGGACTCCCTGACACTTCCCATGGGAACATATCTTTCCGACGAGGCTGACCGCCACTATGCCCTTCAGCGTGTCGAGCTGAAAGACGGTGATAGGGTCTATGTCTTCGCTCCCATTCCCACGACGACTCGCATCTTCGACGTTATCGCTGCCCACCACCGTTGGATGGGTGTTCATAGTGCCATCCGTTCCGTCCGTTTCCCCGTGGTTCGCCAGAAGTACGATGATAGTGCTGTGATTCCCGATTCCATCCATCAAATCATTCATGATGTCAGTTTGGAAACATTTTTAGATGATGAAGCGTGGTACCACGCGGTGAAGGCCCGTTTGCCCTTGTACCGCGACTATGTGGCCTGGAAGTGGCAATTGTCGCCCCATGCCGTCTTCCTGCTACGGCGCCTGCAGGAGAGAATACCTCAGACGGTAGCTTCGTCCATTTCACCCATCTCGTCCAAATCGTCCGCAACATTCATTCCATATTCCGAGCCCCAACGCCCGCGACGCCGTAATTTCTTCCAGCGCCTTTTCGGCCGTTCCCGTCGGAAGGAGACACCCGCGCCGCCCGTCGCACCTCAACAGAAAACCCGTCCTCTCTCGCGCTTCGAGCAGAAGATGCTGCAGGAGTCCAGAACGAGAGGGAACTAAAAACCATACGATGATGAAATATGCAGTCCTTTCTTTATTCCTGCTCATGCCTGTATGGGCATTGGCGCAGACGACAGTCACCACGCGCGTCATCGATGCGGAGAGCGGTGAGCCGTTGCCGCTGGTGGGGGTGTATGTCAGCGAGGACAACAACACGCTGACGAACTTCGACGGCGAGTGCAGCATCGTGGCCGAGGCCGACGAGACGGTGCGGCTGACATGTATCGGGCGCGAAACCCTGACGTTCAAGGCCGCAGCGGTGCCGGCAGTGGTGAAGATGCGAATGCTGGAAGCTACCTTGCCGGAAGTTACGGTGACAGCCATCGAGGGCATCTTGCTGCAAGTGGCGCGCCAAATGGAGAAGAAGTTCAAGCACAAGCGGGAGAAGACGGCGCAGTATTTCTATCGTCAGACCTCGGTGCTGGGACAGAAGCAGGACATCGTGGAGGCTTTCGTAGATGCACGTGCGGCTGTGAACCTGCGCAAGTTAGAGTTCCTCACGGGGCGACACGGAGCGCTCACGCGCCGCCAATGGCAGAACAGCACGGTGAATGAGATGAACCTGCACCACCTGCTGGAGCTGGCTCCGATGGTCAAGGAGGCTTCCTTCTGGGGGGCGCTCATCACACCCTTAGGGCAGCCCGCGCTCTCGAAGCTCACAGGGCTGGAGTACTTGCAGCACTACTATGACATCACCCTTGAGGAAATCAACGGCGACAGCCAGCAGCTCTATCGCTTCAACCTGAGCCGCAAGGAGGGCGATGACGGAGCGCCGGCCCCATCGCAACCGATGATGACGGGTTCCCTTTACATCGACCGCGCCACCCTGGCGCCTCTCGCCTTCGAGGGGCAGGTGGACCAAATGAAAATCAGCATTGGCCAGGGCGAACTGCGCAGTGCCACCGTTATCCCCGTGACATTGGAATTCCATATAGACTACCGCAACGACCACAAATATCCCGAGGTGGCCAATCTCTCCATGACGGCACAGTGGGGGGACTTCCTCACGCGGACGATGCTCTTCAATGTCGAACAGCAGAAGCGCCTCCGTGTGAAGCGCCGCAAGGCCAAGGCGCGCGAGAACATGCTCTCATCTATCGCCGAGGCGGGCTATGACAGCACCTTCTGGGCCAACAACGAGGTCATTAAGCGCACCGCTGAGGAGCAGGCCATCGCTCAGGGAACCGTGGATCTCTATCAGTCACGCCTCGACAGCGTCGCCAACTACCAGGCTTCGCTGCCCCCGCTGCAGCGCCTGGCCGACCGACTGGAGCGCTTTGGCGCGGCCATCCCGCAGGAGAAGGTCTATGTCCACATGGACAATACTGGCTATTTCCTGGGCGACACCATCTGGTTCGCGGCTTACCTGCGCAAGACCAACACCGACACGCCCAGCCGCCTGAGCCGCGTCCTCTATGCCGAACTGTGGAACCACGACGGCTACCTCGTGGAGCGCAAGCTCATCGAGATGAAGGACGGGCGCGGCCACGGCTTCTTTGCACTGCCCGACACGCTCTACTCCGGCTACTTCGAGCTGCGCGCCTACACGCGCTGGCAACTCAACTGGGGACAGACGGAGCACTACCACGCCTGGTACTCGGAGTACTGGTTCTATAACAAGGCGATGGCCAAGGACTTCTTCCGCGACTACGAGAAGCTCTACTCGCGCGTCTTCCCCGTCTATGACAAGCCCCGACAGCCGGGCGATTTCTACAAGGACATGACCCTGCGCCCGCTGCGCCGCTATTTCAAGAGTGCACCGAAGCCCGCCGAGCTGCGCCTCTCGCTGTTCCCCGAGGGCGGCAACCTCGTGGCCGGAGTGCCTTGTCGCGTTGCCTTTGAGGCGGCGACCAGCGAGGGAGAGGTACGCGATGGAACGCTGAGCCTTCAAGTGAAAAATGAAAGAGTGAAAAGTGAAAAATTTAAAAATGATAAGGGCTACGAACTCCTCAGCGTGAGAACCGAGAACCGAGGTCGCGGCACCTTCACCTTCACGCCACAGGAGGGAACGAAGTACGAAGCGGTGTTTAGACCCACCCCCGACCCCTCCCGTGAGGGAGGGGAGTTGGCTGGCGCACAGACTTCTCGAGGACAAGAAAGTCTCCCCTCACGGGGAGATTTAGAGGGGTCTGTGTCCCAAACGATCACGAACGTGAAGGCCGAGGGCGTCAGCCTGCAGGTGCATCGCGACAGCCTCACAGGCGACTGGCGCTTCGACATCGCTGCGGCAGGGAAGGCTGCCCAAGAGCCGTTGGGTCTCACGGTGATGCACGAAGGCAAGCTGGTCCATTTTGAAGAAATCGCAAATACAACGTGGACGACTGTCCACGATGATTTGCCAATGGGTATCAATCAAGTCACGGTGTTCGACAGCATCGGACATATCTATGCCGATCGCCTCTTCTTCGTCACACGTCCGGAACTCGCACAGCCCACGCTGCAATACACGGGCCTCAAGGATCAGTATGCGCCCTTCGAGCCTATCGACATCGACATCACCTCTGCCCATTTGATGCCTGACCAGACCGTGTCGCTCACCGTGCGCGATGCCGTCCACGCCGACAACACTTTCGACAGCGGCAACATCATGACAGAGATGCTGCTCTCCAGCGAAATCAAAGGCTTCGTGCCGCAGCCCGACTACTTCTTCGAGAAGGACGATGAGGAGCACCGCCGCGCCCTCGACCTGCTGATGATGACACAGGGCTGGCGACGCTTCAACTGGCAGGAGATGGCCATCAAGGGAGCCTGGGACATCACACATCCCGCAGAGCACACGCAGATTGTCACGGGCACCGTGAACCGCTACTGGGTCGAGGAAAACCTCTATGACCAGGTACAGGCTGACCACGACCGCTTCATGACAGAGTGGACACCCTCGCTGAGCGAACAGCAGCAGTCGCCGCTCTTCCAGGCTGATGGCCAACCTGCCTCGAAGTTCAACTTTGGCGACTATGGAAGCGACTTCTCCAAGAGAAACATGGCGTGGAACCTCAATCCCCTTTACGAGCGCCGCAGCCAGATAGGAGCCATCAGCGACACCTGGCACGGCATCTTTTCCCGACAGGGGCACGGATGGGACAATACCGATTACAACCAGCTGAGTTTCAGGACGACGAAGTCCTATCGCGAGAATCTGCGGCGGCAGCAGAGCGTGCTGGCACGACGCTATCAGGAGACGGGTACCGTGAAGAAGGAGGTGCGCGTGCACGCAGAGTTCGTGGATCCCTTCAATACGCGTAACAACCTGATTGGCGAGACAGAGACCGCGCAGGGGCGCTTCCAGATTGACCTTCCGCGCTTCGAGGGCAGCTGTCTGTTCTACTTAGGCGCCAGCGACACCACCAAATGGAACCGGAAATGGGACGGCTTGCGCCGGCGACGCGGGAAATATGGCAACTGGCCGCACGCTTGGGTGCAGTTAGATGATTACGACGAGTACGACGCGATGGCCGGGCGCTTGCCAGACTATCCCGAATACTATGTCCGCCTGAACTATCCCTATCCCCGATGGGTGAAGCCCTACAGCT
Organism: uncultured Prevotellaceae bacterium; assembly: GCA_947170495.1. GTDB lineage: Bacteria > Bacteroidota > Bacteroidia > Bacteroidales > Bacteroidaceae > Physcousia. The sequence goes on along the minus strand of CAMVUB010000010.1, from coordinate 31,125 downwards.
ATTACCAGGTACACAACGCTCCGCTGAGCGACACTACCTATCTGTCGCCACGCCTGTTGACCGACGGCACCCATGTCCTCGACCAGGTCACCGTGCGTGCGCGTCATGGCGGTCTGCGGCACATAGATTTCTCCAAGCCCGCCTATGTCATTGATGCTTATGAGGCCCTGAATCTCGCGATGGATGCAGGATTAGTGAGATATACCAATGAATCTTACTGCGTGGCTTACCAAGTGTGCAAGACCCTCATCTCGGACATGGCGATGTACCGCCATTGGGACTTCAGAACCTATCAGGACCATTGGGACGAAGGCTACTGGTGGGGACCGCTGGATCAGAAACGATGGGGGCTGCTCACCTATATTGATAAGATATACATCTACACCGACTACTCCCCCCGGCGCGAGGGCGATGAGCGCTACGACCAGGACAACCAGCCCATCGTGGCGGTCGATCTGCGACGCTTTCCCGACCAGACGCAGCGCGTCGTCTATCGCGACCGCCGCTACATTCTCGACGGCTTCGCCTATCAGGAGGACTTCTACCACCCCGACTACCAGCGCCATCCGCCCACGGAGGGACACAAGGACTACCGTCGCACCCTCTACTGGAACCCCGACCTGAAGCTCGACGCCAGCGGCCGCGCCCACGTCAAACTCTTCAACAACAGCCAGGCCACCCAGATCTCCATCGATGCCGCCGGCCAAACTTCCGACGGCGCCCTCCTCTACGGAAAAGGGAGAGTGGTGAGGTAGAGGACGAAGAAACCACGACGAAAAGATTTCTTTTGGGCAAAATTGAAGTTTTTTACGGTTTCTGTTGTGGCAATGAAATAAAGATGCTAACTTTGCGACCCGAACAACATTTAATCTTACATACGATGGGAAAAGTATTGATGATTGGTGCCGGTGGCGTGGCCACCGTGTGTGCGCATAAGATGGCGCAGAACCCCGATGTATTCACGGAAATCATGATTGCCTCGCGCACGAAGGCGAAATGCGACAAGCTGGCGGCCGACGTGGAGAAGGCCACAGGCTACAAGGGCATTCAGACGGCACAGGTGGATGCGGACAATGTGCCGGAACTGGTGGCGCTGTTCTCGGCCTATAAGCCGGACATCGTGGTGAACCTGGCGCTGCCGTATCAGGACCTCTCAATCATGGAGGCGTGCCTGCAGACGGGCTGCAACTACCTCGACACGGCCAACTACGAGCCGAAGGACGAGGCACACTTCGAGTACTCATGGCAGTGGGCCTACCGCGACCGCTTCGAGAAGGCGGGACTGACGGCCATCCTGGGCTGCGGCTTCGACCCGGGCGTGACGAGCATCTACACCGCCTATGCGGCCAAGCACCATTTCAAGGAGATTCAGTACCTGGACATCGTGGACTGCAACGCCGGCGACCACCACAAGGCTTTCGCCACCAACTTCAACCCGGAGATCAATATCCGCGAGATTACGCAGAAGGGGCTCTACTGGGAAGACGGCAAATGGGTGGAGACGGAACCGCTGGAGATTCACAAAGACCTGACCTATCCCGAGATAGGGCCGCGCGACAGCTATCTGCTGCACCACGAGGAGATTGAGTCGCTGGTCATCAACTACCCGACCATCAAGCGTGCCCGTTTCTGGATGACCTTCGGACAGCAGTACCTGAAGCATCTCGAAGTGATTCAGAACATCGGCATGAGCCGCATCGATGAGATTGAATATGAAGCCCCCCTCGCTGACGGCACGGGCACTGCGAAGGTGAAGATTGTGCCGCTGCAGTTCCTGAAGGCGGTGCTGCCGAACCCGCAGGATCTGGGCGAGAACTACGAGGGTCAGACGTCCATCGGCTGCCGCATCCGCGGTATCGGCAACGACGGCAAGGAGCACACCTATTATGTATATAACAACTGCTCGCATCGCGCCGCCTACGAGGAGACAGGTATGCAGGGCGTCTCGTACACCACCGGCGTGCCGGCCATGATTGGCGCTATGATGTTCCTGACGGGACAATGGGTGAAGCCCGGCGTACACAATGTGGAGGAGTTCGACCCCGATCCCTTCATGGAACAGCTCAACCAGAAGGGCCTGCCCTGGCACGAGATTCACGACGGAGATTTGGAGCTTTAAGGACCCACCCCCTACCTTGCCCGTCCTCAGCAGAGGAGTTCTGCATCGGTCACTCAGGACGGCTTGACATTCAGTCAACCCGTTGACACCTTCGCTACCCGTGAGGGAGGGGAGAGCCTGCGGAATAGCAAGCAAAATAGAAGCAAAAGAACTAAACAAACTATTCACAATAAAAGAATGACCCTATAAACTCTCTACGCGCCAGCCACTTCCCTCCCTCACGGGAGGGATTTGAGGGTGGGTCTTAAACAAATGGCAAAGAAAGAAACAACAACTCCTCCGCTGAACGACAGGGAGGCGCGTCTGCAGGCGTTGCAGATGGCCATCTCGAAGGTGGAGAAAGACTTCGGCAAGGGCAGCATTATGCGCCTCGGCGACCAGGCTGCCGTGAAGGTGGACGTCATCTCCACCGGCAGCATCGGCCTCAACCACGCCCTGGGCGTAGGCGGCTACCCCCGCGGCCGTATCATTGAAATCTTCGGTCCCGAATCCTCAGGTAAGACGACGCTGACCATCCACGCCATCGCCGAGACACAAAAAGCCGGTGGAATCGCCGCTTTCATCGATGCAGAGCACGCCTTCGACCCCATCTACGCACAGAAGCTGGGCGTGAACCTCGAAGAGCTGTGGATCTCGCAGCCTGACAACGGCGAGCAGGCACTGGCCATCGCCGACCAGCTCATCAGCTCCGCCGCCGTGGATCTGGTGGTCATCGACTCTGTGGCCGCGCTGACGCCCAAGGCTGAGATCGAGGGCGATATGGGCGACAATAAGGTAGGTCTGCAGGCACGCCTCATGAGCCAGGCGCTGCGCAAGCTCACCGCCACCATCTCCAAGACCAAGACCTGCTGCATCTTCATCAACCAGCTGCGCGAGAAGATCGGCGTGATGTTCGGCAGTCCCGAAACCACCACGGGCGGTAATGCCCTGAAGTTCTACTCCAGCGTGCGCCTCGACATCCGTCGCGGTCAGCAGATCAAGGACGGCGATCAGGTCCTGGGCAACGAGACCACCGTGAAGGTTGTCAAGAACAAGGTGGCACCTCCCTTCCGCAAGGCGAAGTTCGAGATTGCCTACGGCGAGGGCATCAGCCACGTCGGCGAGATCCTGGATCTGGCAGAGGAGCACAACATCATCAAGAAGTCCGGTTCGTGGTACAGCTACAACGAATCCAAGCTCGGCCAGGGCCGCGACGCCGTCAAGAAACTCCTGCAAGACAACCCCGAACTCTGCGATGAAATCGAGGCAAAAGTCAAGGAGGCGTTAGACGCCAAGAAGGAATAAAGAAATAGACTATGGTCGCAGGCTGCGCCGGTATTCTTGCGGCGTAGTGCCTGTGACCTTACGAAACAGGCGAATGAAGTAGTTATTGTCGCTGAACCCCAGCGTATAGGCTACTTCTTTCACTGTTTTATCAGTGGTATAGAGCAGCAGTTGTGCGCGCTCTATTTTTTTGTGGTTCAGGTATTGTATGGGCGAGATGCTGAACTCGCGTTTGAAGAGTTTGATGAGATAGGGCTTGGTGACATGAGAGACATCGGCCAAAGCGCCCACATCGATGCTGTCAGCGATATGGGCGTGGATGTGTTCCAGCACACGTTTCATGCGCTGGTCGCGCGTCCAGATGCGTGGCCGGACCTTGCGCAGGAAGTATGACATGATAATGAGCATCGCCCCTCGCAGCTCCATCTTCGTCCATAGCTCCATATCGCGGTAGCGCGCCACATAGCCCGATGTCTGCGCCGAGGTGTCGTAGCTTTTCGGATTGCTTTCCGGCAGCCGGGCGTCGGGGTGGCGACTGCAGAGGAGTGCGAAGAGCGCTTCTATGTTCTCGTCGGCGTCCACCTCGGCGGGCAGCTCATAGATTTCCTGCAGGTTGATCTCATTCTTGAAGCCCTCGTACGCGTGAAGATAATAATGTTTGAACACGCCGTGACACTCATACGAATGCGCCGCATAGGCAGGAATGAAGTATAGGTGACGGGGGCGTAGCGTCACACTCTTGTCACACAGATGCACCAGCGCCTCGCCCTCCGTGACATAGTAAATACGCATGAATGGTGAACTGACGTTCTGCCAGTTCCAGTCTGCATTGTGCTGTGCGAACCCTACGTTCAGCAGCACCAGGTTCATGGATTCAATAGGTATCTGCATCTCTTTCACGACGTTTGTTTGGTTTCGCGGGCAAAGGTAAAAATAATAAATGACAATTTTGTGCTATCATTGAATATTTTTTTGCAGCAGCGTTCAAAGAATACGAAGTACCTTTGCACCGCAAAACACAAACTAACTATATACAATCACAATGAAGAAATTATTTTTATTGCTGCTGACGGCCTTCAGCATGACCGCCAGCGCACAGAATGAGAATGTGCCCGTGGAGACAGGCGCCTTCGGCAACGACTGGGAGTCGCTCAGCGCGTGGGAGTGCCCCGAATGGTTCAAGGATGCCAAGTTCGGCATCTGGGCCCACTGGGGTCCGCAGTGCCAGGCTGAGGCCGGCGACTGGTATGCGCGTTTCATGTACTACGAGGGCAGCGGCCAGTACAACTACCACGTGAGCCACTTCGGCAATCCGTCTGTCTTCGGACTGAAGGAGCTGTGCAACGCGTGGAAGGCCGAGCAGTGGGATCCGCAGGAGCTGGTGAGCCTCTACAAAAGCGTGGGCGCCCGCTACTTCATGGCGCTGGGTAACCACCACGACAACTTCGACCTCTGGGACTCGCCTTATCAGGAGTGGAACTCCGTGAACGTAGGTCCGATGAAGGATTTGGCGAAGGGCTGGAGCGAGGCTTGTAAGGCTGAGGGCCTGCCGCTCGGCATCTCCATCCACGCCTCACACGCCTGGACATGGCTGGAGCCCTCGCAGAAATACGACGGCAACCTCACCAAGGCCGACGGCACAGGTAAGTGGTGGGAAGGCATGGATCCGCAGGAGCTCTATGCACAGAACCACACCCATTCCACGGGTTGGGAGAGCAGCGGTACGATTCACAGCCAGTGGGACTGGGGCAACGGCGCCAGCCAGCCTTCGGCAGCCTACAAGCAGAAATTCCAGAACCGCGTGCTGCAGATGGTCAACGACTACAACCCCGACATGATCTATTTCGACGACACCGCCATGCCCTTCTACGGATGTGACGATCAAATCGGCAAAAACATCCTTCAGCACTACTACAACCATAGCGCTGCACAGCACGACGGCACGCCGCAGGTGGTGGTCACGGGCAAGCAGCTCACCGCAGAGCAGAAAGGCTATATGATGTGGGACGTGGAGCGCGGTATCCCCGACCGTCCACAGGAGACCTACTGGCAGACCTGCACCTGCATCGGTCAATGGCACTACGACCAGAGCGTCTATAACAACAATGGTTACAAGAGCGGTGCCACCGTCGTTCGAATGCTCATTGACGTGGTGTCGAAGAACGGTAACCTGCTGCTGTCCATCCCCGTTCGTGGCAATGGCACCATCGACGACAAGGAGCGCAAGGTGCTGGCCGACATCAAGGCTTGGATGGACATCAACAGCGAGAGTATCTATGGTACCCGCACGTGGAAGACCTTCGGCGAAGGCCCCTTGGCCGAGGCTGTGAACCCGATGAACGCCCAGGGCTTCAACGAGGGTCAGGCTTACTCCGCCCAGGATGTGCGCTATGTGCAGAAGGACGGTGTCGTCTATGCCACCATCATGGCATGGCCCGAGGCCGGTGAGTTCACGTTCAAGGCCTTTGGCATGACGGAGTCCTCATACAGCGGCAATGTAGATAAGGTGGAGCTGCTGGGAAGCAATGACGCTGTCGTCTTCGAGCAGGACTTCCAGGGGCTGACCGTCATCGTTCCTTCGACGAAGCCCAACGCCATCGCCCCCGTCTTCCGCATCACCTTCAAGGAAGAGACGCGCAGTCCCTACGAGCTGCTGCAGGCATTGGCCACGCAGATGGAAGAGACCCTTGGCGAACTGGCTTCCCGCGTGCATCCCTACAACACGGGTATGATCAACAGCGCCAAGCTGGAGGCCCTGACCACTGCCATCGCTACGGCCAAGAGCGTGCCCGCAGGCCTGTCTGATGATGCCTATGTCGCTGCCCGCGAGACTCTCTCCGAAGCCTACCACTTCTTTGAGAGCGAGGGTTTGAACCGTGGTGGTGCCTTTAATGGTATCATCGATGAGAACCTGACCACCACCTATCTCGTTGAGGGCTCTGCCTTCACGCGTGCCGCAGGTGGCAGCAGCCGTTTCGGTGAGCCCAAGTACTGGACGGTGGAGAACTTCAATATTCCCAACGGCGGCGATGGCACGAAGCACGGTCTGGACAAATACTCCGGCAACGAAGCCTTGATGCTGGGTGTCTGGAACGATGCCGGCAATAACAACAGCGGCAGCCTGACCAACGCCCGCATTTATCGCAAGGTGACGATGCCCGCAGGTCAGTACTACTTCGGTGCAGCCTACAACACCACTTACAACATGAGCCAGCAGGCTTATATGTTCGTGAGCACCCAGCTCAGCGAGACCGCTGATATTCCCAGCGAGGCTTTGGCCTACTACCCCATCGCCAGCTGCACGGGTGACATGAAGGTGCAGGGTCTCTACTTCCAGCTCGACGCTGAGACGGAGGTCTATATCGGCTTCCAGGCCAACCTGCTCAACGGCTCCTCGACACAGGAGTTCCGTGCCGAGCGCGTGGTCCTCTATAGTCCCAAGGAGGTGAGCGAGCGCCACCCCGAGGCCCACGGCTGGCAGCAGCTGGAGGCGCTGCCCGAGGATGTGAGCCAGTACTTCTTCGCTCTTTTTGACCACGGCACCGACAACGCCCTCGTGCTCGGTGCCGGTAACCATCAAGGAACAAGCAACAAGACGATGTGGTACACGCCCAACGTCTTTCCCGAGGGAAACAAGAATGCGCTGTGGATGTTCGATGCCTTCAACAGCAGCAACTACTCCGGCGCCAAGGGCACTGACGCCCAGTGGCTCCTCATCACGGGTGTAGGCGATGCCGACAACTGCCTGCACTCAGCGGACAATGCCACCTGGTACTTTCGCACAGAAAACAACGGCGAGGGATGGACAGACCGCTGCTACGTGAAGCCTGCCTACCTGCCCGATGGCTACTGGACACTCCAGAACAACAAAGGCCAGGCATACCTCGGCCACTGGGATGACACCGATGAAATCGCGGGAAATGTGTCCTCCGAGCGCGCCGGCCACTACGACCTCTTCGCCATCCTGCGCGGTCAGTACGTCGCTGCTGTCGAGAGCCTCGACAAGGCCACGGAGGAGAACCCCATTGACATCTCCTATGTCATCACCAATACCGATGCCACGCGCTACAATAATTTCCACGCCAAGCAACCCGTGGGCTGGACACTCACGCAGGATAATGCCTTCGAGGTAGAGTACAGCAACTATCTGCCGACCAAGGTTGGAAGCAGCTACTTCAACAAATGGCAGGGCTCCGGCAACCTCACGGATCGCAGCATCAGCCAGCAGGTGTCAGGCCTGCCGGCAGGTAAGTATCGAATCTCCGTTCGCACCAGCGCCAGCGTCATCCATCCGGGTGCCAGCCTCTTCGCCAATAGCGAAAAGGTGGCTATGAACACCGTCGGGGCTGACGGCGTCGTCAGTGTCACCACCGACATCACCGACGGTCTCCTCACCTTCGGCGTTGAATTGAAGAGCTACCAGAGCAACGACTGTAAATTCGACCATTTCACCATCGAATACATGGGTGCTGGCATTGAGACCGCGGTCAATGCGGTGAGCACGTCAACAACCACCAATGCCCGCGACCTCATCTACGACCTCAGCGGTCGCCGCCGTTCACGCCTCCATAAAGGCTTGAACATTATCAGTGACAGGAAAGTCGTCGTGAAGTAAGAAAAGAGAAACGGCCCCACAACACTGCGGGGCCGTTCTTTTTCTAATTTATTGCTGCATAAGGTACTGCTTGAAGTCCTCGAAGTTCTTTGTCATGGGTACGCTTTGCTTGGTACCACGCATGAAGACCTGCAGTTTCTCGGGGATGGGGAGGTCGATGCCGAGGATGCGATCGACGGTGTCCTTGAATTTGGCGGGATGGGCGGTCTCCAAGAAAATGCCGATTTCATCAGGACGAAGCTGCTCCTTGAGGGCACGATAGCCACAGGCTCCGTGGGGATCGAGGACATAACCTGTGCGGGCATAGCAGTCGCGCATGGTCTCCGCAATCTGGGCGTCGGTGTAGGTGGCGCCGCTGATGAAAGACCCACCCCCGACCCCTCCCGTGAGGGAGGGGAGAGGCTGCGCGATGGAGCGCTGCCGCAAAATCTCCTGTACATCGGTTCTATTGTAGAGGTCGAGGATGCGGGCGAAGTTGGAGGGGTCGCCGACATCCATTGCGTTGGCGATGGTCTGGATGGACGGACGCGGACGATACTCACCGCTCTGCAGGTACTCGTAGAAGACGCTGTTGGCGTTGTTGGCGGCAATGAAACGCTTCACGGGCAGACCCATGACGTGACCAAAGAGGGCAGAGCAGATATTGCCGAAGTTGCCGGAAGGTACACAGAAGGTCAGATTAAATGCCTTTCCGGCATTTAATCTGAGCATTTGTGCGTAAGCCCAGAAGTAATAGAACGCTTGCGGGAGGAAGCGGGCGACGTTGATGCTGTTGGCGGAGGTGAGGCGCATGTGCGCGTTGAGGTCCTTGTCCATGAAGGCGGACTTCACCAAAGCCTGACAATCATCGAAGACGCCATCGACCTCGATAGCGGTGATATTCTTGCCGAGGGTCGTGAACTGACACTCCTGAATGGGTGACACCTTGCCCTTGGGATAGAGGACATAGACATGAATGCCTTCCACGCCAAGGAAGCCATTGGCCACAGCGGAACCCGTGTCGCCGGAGGTGGCAACGAGGACGTTCACAGTCGCGGCCCCCCCGACTGCCCCCGAGGGGGCCTCATTTGTATCCCCCTCGGGGGATGAAAGGGGGGCCAACATATATTGTAATAGGCGTGCCATAAACCTTGCACCCACATCCTTGAAGGCGAGGGTGGGACCATGGAAGAGCTCGAGGGCGTAGATATTGTCCTCGACCTTCACGACGGGGGTGTCGAAGGCCAGCGTGTCATAGACAATCTTACGGAGTGCCTCGGCCTCCACATCTTCGCCGAAGAAGGCATCAGCGACACGGTAAGCGACTTCCTGAAAGGTCATCTCTGCCATCTCGTCCCAGAACGAGGCTGGCAGTTGCTTGATGACCTCGGGCATATACAGACCGCGGTCTTCTGCGAGTCCGCGGACCACAGCGTCGCGCAACGTCGCGCGCGCAGCTTTATGATTGGTACTGTAGTAGAACACGGGGGAGTGAAAAATGAAAAAGTGAATAGTGAAAAATTAATTCTTCATAAACAACTCGATGAATTCATCGCCTTCGAGGAGGCCGTAGGAGCCGGCACGCGCGGCATCTTCGTCGAAGGTCTGCACGCTGTCAGGCTCGATGCCGGGGTAGTAGATGCAGAAGGGGATGGGCTCGGCGGTGTGTGTGCGGTGCTCGCAGGGAGTGGGATGGTCGGGCAATAAAGCGATAGCGAAAGACCCACCCCCGTCCCCTCCCGTAATGGAGGGGAGAGGCTGCGCGCAGCTATCGAACGAAGTGAGGCCCTCGCCCTTACGGGAGAGCGGGGAGAGGGTCTTCAATATGGGCTGTATCAGGCGATGGTCGAGGTCTTCGATGGTTTGGAGTTTGAGGGGGACGGAACCGTCGTGACCGGCCTCATCGGAGGCTTCGACATGGAGATAGACGAAGTCGTCGCCAGCGCGGAAGGCATCGATGGCAGCCTGTGCCTTGCCCTCGAAGTTGGTGTCGTAGAGACCCGTAGCACCCGGCACGTTGATGACGTTCAGACCTGCATAGCGGCCAATGCCACGGATGAGATCGACGGCGGTGATGACGGAGCCGCGACGGATCTGCGGAAAGCGCTCGGTCAAGGGTACCATCTGCGGACGGTAGCCCCCACCCCACGGCCAGATGCTCGAAGCCATGTCCTTGCCCGCACGCGCGCGTTCCTTATTTAAAGAATGCGTAGGCAGGAGCTCCTGGGAGCGGAGGACGAGGTCGCGCAGCAAAGCTGCGGTCTCTTCAGGCCCCTCCCCCGACCCCTCCCCTGTTGGGGCGGGGAGAGCCTGGATCTGAAAAGACCTCCAGGGTTTTCCGGGAATATCGTGGGGCGGCGTGCATTGGATATGCTTGTTGCCGCCTTTGATGACCAAGAGGTGGCGGTACTGTACGCCTGTGTAGAAGTGGACGCGGTCGTTGGCCAAGTGCTCGTTCAGGAATTTGATGAGCACGTCGCCCTCCTCGGTTTCGAGGCGCCCGCAGGAGTGGTTCTTCAGGATGTCACCCTCAATGCACACGAGGTTGCAGCGCAGCGCCAGGTCGCCCGGCTCCAGTTCCACGCCGATGCTGGCGGCCTCCAACGGGCCGCGACCCTCATAGACGAGGTGCTGGTCGTAGCCAAGGATGCTGCTATTGGCGACCTCGCTGCCGGGATGGAAGCCGTCGGGCACGGTCTTCAGCAAGCCGTTGCGCCCGTTGCGCGCCAGCCAGTCCATAGCGGGCGTGTCGGCATATTGCAGGAGGGTCTTACCGCCCAGCGATGGCACATGCCAATCGGCCATGCCGTCGCCCAATATGATTAAATGGCGGACCCTCCCCCCGCCCTCCCTTGTAGGGAGGGAGTTATTACTATCTGACAAATGACTATCAAGATTCTCAATCATTACTCCTATTCTTGAAAGGTGACCACCCTCCCCCTACAAGGGGGAGTGAGGAGGGGGTCTAAATATTAGCAATACTCATAATATCCGCGAAGACGCCGGCGGCGGTGACGCTGGCACCGGCACCATAGCCCTGGATGAGCATGGGATATTCGCGGTAGCGCTCTGTGGTGAGCATGACGATATTGTTGCTGCCTTCGAGACGATAGAAGGGGTGGTTGGCAGGGATCTCGGCGAGGGCCACGCGGGCGTGACCGTCCTCGTACTTCGCCACGAAGCGCCAACGCTTGCCTTCGCCCTCCACGCGCTGACGGCGCTGCTCGAAGTCGGCATCGAGGGATGGCAGCTCCTTCCAGAACTTGTCCACATCACCGCTGAAGAAGGTCTGCGGGATAAAGAGGTCAGCCTCCACATCGGACTGTTCGATGCGGTAGCCCGCCTCGCGGGTGAGGATGACCAGCTTGCGAATGACGTCGGTGCCGCTGAGGTCGATGCGCGGATCGGGCTCGCTGTAGCCCTCCTCCTTGGCCATGCGCACGGTCTGGGAGAACGGTACATCGGCGCTGATCTTATTGAAGATGAAGTTGAGCGTGCCACTGAGGACTGCCTCGATGCGCAGGATCTTGTCGCCCGAGTGTATCAGGTCGTTGATGGTACGAATGATGGGCAGGCCGGCACCCACATTGGTCTCGAAGAGGAACTTGACACCGCGACGCTGCGCGATGGTCTTCAGCGCGTGGTAGTTCTCGTAGTCGCTGCTGGCAGCCACCTTGTTGGCCGCCACGACATTGATATTGTGTTCCAGAAACTCCTTGTACAGGCTTGCCACCTCTGCCGAGGCCGTGCAATCCACGAAGACGGAGTTGAAGATGTTCATGCCAATGACCTCGTCGCGCAGACGTTTCGTGTTGCTGGCGGGCGCGGCCTCCAACTGCTCGCGGTAGTTGCTGAGGTCGATGCCTTCGCGCGAGAAGAGCGCTTTGCGACTGCTGGCGAGGCCCACGATATTCAGCTTCAGGCCCTGCTCCTGCATCAGCTTCTGCTGCTGCGAGGCGATCTGCTCGATGAGCGAAGCGCCCACGGTGCCGACGCCGCAGAGGAAGAGGTTCAGCACCTGATACTCCGAGAGGAAGAAAGCATCGTGAATGACATTCAAGGTCTTGCGCAGGTACTGCGAATCCACGACGAACGAGATATTCGTCTCCGAAGCACCCTGCGCGCAGGCGATGACGCTGATACCCGAACGGCCCAGCGTGCCGAAGAGCTTACCGGCGATACCCGGCGTGTGCTTCATGTTCTCACCCACGACAGCGACGGTGGCCAGGTTGCCCTCGGCTTGCATGCGGAACATGGAACCCGTCTCTATCTCCTTGGCGAACTCCTCGTTGAGCACGCGGCAGGCTTCAGCGGAATCCTCGTCGCGCACACCGATACTGGTGCTGTTCTCGGACGATGCCTGCGACACCATGAACACCGAGATTCCGTTCTCAGCCAAGACGGAAAAGATGCGGCGGTTGACACCGATGACACCCACCATAGAGAGACCTGAGACGGTGATGAGCGTCGTGCCCTTGATGGAGCTGATGCCCTTGATGGAGCGGCTGTCGTCGGCCACCTCCTTCTTGATGATGGTTCCCGTAGCGTCGGGGTTGAAGGTATTCTTGATGAGGATGGGAATGTTCTTGATGCAGACGGGGTAGATGGTCGGGGGATAGACCACCTTGGCACCGAAGTTGCACAGCTCCATCGCCTCGATGTAGGAGAGTTCGGGAATGACGTAGGCCGAAGAGATGACACGCGGATCGGCGGTCATGAAGCCGTCCACGTCGGTCCAGATTTCCAACACGCTGGCATCCAGCGCAGCGGCGATGATGCTGGCGGTGTAGTCCGAGCCGCCACGTCCGAGGTTCGTGATCTCGCCGCTCTCGGCATCTGTGGAGATGAAACCCGGCACGACGGACACCTGCGGCAGCGTCTTCCACGTCTCGCGCACAAGGCGGTTCGTCCTCTCGCTGGCCAGCAGCGAACGGCCGCCCTTGACCTCGGTCTTGATGAACTCGCGGCTGTCATAGAGCTGGGCGCCGCTGATGAGCGTTGCCACGATGTGACTGGAGAGGCGTTCGCCGTAGCTGACGATGGCCGCCTGCGTCTTCGGCGACAGGTCGCGAATGAGATAGACACCCTGATAGATGGAGCGCAGTTCCTCGAGGAGGCCATCGACGATACGGATGAGGGCATCGCGCTTGGCACCGGCGGGGATGACCGCGTCAATCATCGTGTGGTGGCGCTCAGCCATCTCGGCATAGGAGGTGAGATAGCCCACATCGCCACTGACGGCGAGCTGCGACGTCTGTATCAACTTGTCGGTGAGGCCGCCCAGCGCTGACACCACCACGATGACGGGTTCCTTCTGCGCCTCGACAATACGCTTGACACTTGAGATGCTTTCTGCGGAACCAACCGATGTTCCGCCGAATTTAAGTACTTTCATGAATCCTTCAGATGCTTATTTTGCGTGCAAAAGTAGTCAATAAATATCAAAACGCACGCATAACGCGCGCAAAATCGCTCTTCGAGGCCGCAAAATATCACTTATGTCAAGAAGGAAGGCAGCCGTTCCTCCAACATCAGGCGGTGCAGGAACTCTCCCAGCAGGCTGTCCGGCACGTCGGGGAAATGAATCTGAGTAAGGGAGGTCACGTGCTCTTTCTCCACATAATCGAGGATGCGCTGGCACAAGGCCTTCTCCTCCTCGGGCGACCATGTCGGGCGGTCTTCTCCCCCACTGCGGCAGTTGTCACAGACGCCACACGCCTTCGCATCTTTCTCGCCGAAATACCCCACGAGATACACGCTGCGGCACTCCGGCGTCATCAGATAGCCGACCATCGTCTCCACGCGCTCCGCCATCTCGCGCTTGCGGTCGGCATAGACGGTCTTGGGCAGCACGATCTCCTCGCGCTCCACACGGCGCTGCACGAAGGTGATATACGGGATGAACTTACGCGGTATGAAACGCAGGATGTGCCTGCGGCTCAGCTCCACCAGCTGCTCACTCACCAGCTGCTCCGGCATTCCCAGCGTCGCCGCCATCTCCTTTTCGTCGATATAGGCATACTCGCTGAAGATGCCCGTGCAGGTGCGCAGCAGATAATGAATGACGCGCTCCATGGCGGGCGACAGCTGGAACGTGTAGAACTCCTGTCGCTGACAGGTCATCATCACGCGGCTGTGGTTCTCCTCGGCGTCGGCCCATTCGATATAGCCGGCACGCGAGAGGAGCTGCAGGGCGTTGTAGGCCCGCACGGGGAAGTGCTTGAAGGCCTGGCAAAACTGCTCCAGGGCGAATTCGCGCGTGACGCCACGCCCGTCGCCCATCGCCATCTGCAGGAAACAGCAGACATCCTCATACACCTGCGCCACATATTCCTCCGGCGGGAACGTGTCCTCGATGCGACGTTTGAGGACGGCCACTGAGCGCTCGTCATACAGCAGGATGGCGTCGGCACGCTCGCCATCGCGCCCTGCTCGTCCCGCCTCCTGGAAATACGCCTCCGGGGAGTCGGGGATATCGAAATGGATGACACAGCGCACATCGGGTTTGTCGATACCCATACCAAAGGCGTTCGTGGCTACGATGACCCGTATGTCGCCCCGTTGCCAGGCGTCTGCCCGCTCCGTCTTCTCGCGATGCGTGAGACCCGCATGGAAATGGGTGGCCGAGACACCTTGGGCTGAGAGCCATGCCGCGAGCTCGTAGGTGGCGATGCGACTGCGCGTATAGACAATGGCCGAACCCGGGTGCTGCTGCAGCAGTTCCAACACGGTCTGCTCCTTCGTCGTCGTGACACGCTCCACGGCATAGGCCAGGTTCGACCGCACAAAACTCATGCGCTTCACGTTCGGCTCACGGAAGCCCAGCTGCCGCTGTATGTCCTCTACGACGGCGGGCGTGGCCGTGGCCGTCAGCGCCAGCACAGGCGCCTTGGGCAGCAGCTTGCGGATCTGCACGATCTCCGTGTACGACGGTCGGAAGTCATAGCCCCACTGCGAGATGCAATGCGCCTCATCGACGGTGATGAAGCTCACCTTCATGTGGGCGAGTTTCGCCTGAAAGAGCTCCGAGTGCAGGCGTTCGGGCGAGACATATAAGAACTTGTAATTGCCGAAGATGCAGTTTTCCAGCGCCACGATGATCTCGTCGTGCGTCATACCCGTATAGACGGCTGCCGCCTTGATACCGCGCTCGCGCAGATGCGCCACCTGATCCTTCATCAAGGCGATGAGCGGACTGATGACGAGGCAGATGCCGTCCATCGCCAGCGCCGGCACCTGGAAGGTGATGCTCTTGCCGCCGCCCGTAGGCATCAGGCCCAGCGTATCGCGCCCCGCCCCTATGCTCTCGATGATCTCCTCCTGAATACCGCGAAAGGAGGAGAAGCCGAAATATTGGTGTAAGATAGACAAAGACCCTCCCCCCTGCCCCTCCCTTGTAGGGAGGGGAGTAGATACCTTTGCCTGTTGACTATCATTCGCATTCATTTCCTGATAGTAATTACTCCCCGCCCTACAAGGGAGGGGCAGGGGGGAGGGTCTACTCCTCACTCTGCCTGATGTCCTCAATCTGCAGCTGCACCTCGCCGCGCTTATGGCTGTTCTCCTCCACCGTGTAGCAGATGTCGAAAGGCTGCTTCGTCTTGATGAGCCGCACCTGCGAACTCTGACCGAAGGCGATGCCATTGACGATATGGTTGCTCTTGTTATCTACGAGCTCCAACTTGATATGCTCCTGATGGTGCCCCACGACCTTGCTGGTGCCGAAGTCATAGACATGCTCCGTGCAGAACAGCGGACGCTGGTTGTCAGGTCCGAAGGGCGCAAACTTGCGCAGGTCGTTGTAGAAGCGGATGCTCAGGTCCTTGAACTCCAGTTTCCCGTCGATGTTCAGTTCCGGCTGTATCTGCGTGGGCAGGATGTGCGTCTCCACATACTCCTCGAAACGGCGCTTGAACTCGGGCACATTCTCCACCTTCATCGAGAGACCCGCGGCGTAGGTGTGACCGCCGAAGTTCTCCAGCAGGTCGCGACACGAGGCGATGGCGCTGTAGATGTCGAAGCCTGCCACGCTGCGCGCCGACCCTGTAGCCATATCATCCGAGCGCGTCAGCACCACTGCCGGACGGCAGTACACCTCCGTCAGGCGCGATGCCACGATACCGATGACACCCTTGTGCCACTCCTCGTTATAGACCACCAGCGCCTTGTGCTCGTGACCCGGGTCCAGACGCTCCACGATGCTGTTGGCCTCGTGGGTCATCTCCTTGTCGAGATCCTTGCGCTGGTCGTTGTAGGCGTTGATCTGCAGCGCCATGCGGTGCGCGCGGTCCGGGTCGCGCTCCACGAGCAGCGCCACCGCCTCGCCACCATTCTGCATACGCCCGCTGGCATTGATGCGCGGCCCGATTCGGAAGATGATATCGTTCATCGTCACCTCACGATCGTTCAGTCCGCAGATCTCGATAATCGCCTTCAGGCCCACGCTCGCGTTGGCGTTGATCTGTCTGAGGCCGTGATAAGCCAGCACGCGGTTCTCACCTAAGATGGGCACGATGTCCGACGCGATGCTCACGGCGCAGAGGTCCAGCAGCGGCATCAGCTGCGAGAAAGGAATACCGTTGTCGATGGCGAAGGCCTGCATCAGCTTGAAGCCCACGCCGCAGCCCGAGAGATGTTCGTAGGGGTAGGTGGCATCTACGCGCTTGGCATTCAAGATGGCCACCGCCGGCGGCAGCTCATCGTCGGGCACGTGGTGGTCGCAGATGATGAAGTCGATGCCGTGCTCCTTGGCGTAGGCAATCTCCGCCGAGGCCTTGATGCCGCAGTCCAGGACGATAATCAACCCCACACCCGTCTCACGGGCATAGTCAACACCCTTGTAGCTGACGCCATAACCCTCCTCGTAGCGGTCAGGAATGTAGAAATCGATGTTGGTCGTAAAACGCTGGAGAAAACGATAGACGAGGGCCACAGCCGTGCAGCCATCCACATCGTAGTCTCCATACACTAAGATACGTTCCTTACGCCCCAAAGCCATATTCAGCCGATCCACCGCTATGCGCATATCGCGGAAGAGGAAAGGATCCAACAGTTCACTGATGGCTGGCCGGAAGAAATGTCTTGCCTCCGCAACCGTCGTCACGCCGCGGTCCAGCAGCAAGAGTCCCAAGGCAGGGTGAATGCCTACCTCGCGAGCCAATGCTTTAGCCGCTTCCTGACGCTCTGGTGTGGGAGGTTCGTAATTCCATTTGTAGCTCATTTATATGTTATTTTTATCCTAATTCTTTCGCGAATGCCTATATAAAGTGCCCAAAGGTACGCAAAAATTTTCAATAAAAAGCGGTCGTTTAGTGTTTATTTTCACTAAACGACCGTTTTTCACCTAATTTATATTATCTGCGGCTTATATACCGAGTTTTTTGCGGATTGGTTTGGGGATGGCGTTCTTGTTGACGAGGAAGTCCATGGTGCGCGCAGCGATGTAGTTCTTGGTCATGTACCAGGAGCCTTTATAGTCGCCGGTCTCACCCCATGAGTTCTTGACCATGTAGTACTCGCGGCCGTTCTGGTCCTTGGCGAGGCCGTAGATGTGCATACCGTGGTCGTCGGTGAGGGTCCAGTTGTCGAAGTCCTTCTGGCGCTGCTCCTGGGAGGGGGTAGCCTCGGGGGCGTTGACACCGAGTTCCTCGAGGAAGTTCTTGCGCTCGCCGGGCTTCAGGCCGAGCCACTTGGCCTGATCGCTGCCCGTGAGGCTCTCACCGCCCGCCTTGAGGTCGTAGAGGATGCCGAGGCCCTGACGGGTGAAGCCGTCGTCAGAGACGTCGCCGCCCCATGCGATGGTGTAGCCGTTCTCAATGGCATTGTCGATGATCTGCATCATCTCGTCCATGGGGACATTGTAGCTGTGGTCCCAGCGCCAGTTGTCCTGCACCTCCACAGCGAAGCTGGTGTAGAAGGGATGGTGCGTGTAGCTGGTGATGCTCACATAGTCGTCCCAGTTGAGGCCGAGGCTCTGGGCGAAGCTCTTCGGGGTGTAGGTCTTGCCCTCGTACTCGAAGGTCTCGGGGGTAGCGCCGATATAGGCATCGATGATGCCCTGCAGACCTTGCTTCCACTGCGAGGAGATGGTCTTGGACTTCGACTTGGAGACGGCTTCCACGTAGGGTTCCATCACGCTGAAGAACTCATTGAAGTTGGCCAGCGTGTCGCCCACGAGCGTGCCGGGCAGCGCCATAGCGGTCTCGGGAACGATGCCGTGGTTCTTGATGATGAGGAGGACGTCGCCGGCGCTGCCGCCCTGTGCGAACTGGCTGTCACCATGCATGCGCACGGTGAGCTCGGCACGCTCCAGGTAGTCCTTGTTAGCGATGAACATCTCGGCCAGGTCGTAGCTCTTGCCGGTGGCCTTCAGGATTTCAGCCTCGAAGAAGCTCAGGGTGCTGTAAGCCCAGCATGTGCCGCTGCGGTTCTGGTTCTTGACGCTGGTGATGGGGAGTTCCTTCACGGTCGTGAAGACGGGTTTGTTGGAGGGTTTCTCCTCCTGTGCTTGTGCGCCGTTGACACAGAAGAGTGTCAGGAGGGCGATGGAAAAGAATTTTTTCATTGTTGATTTATGATTGATGAATGATGATTGGTTTTATTCACAGAAATATACGGAA
The DNA here is from genome assembly GCA_947170495.1 of uncultured Prevotellaceae bacterium. GTDB lineage: Bacteria > Bacteroidota > Bacteroidia > Bacteroidales > Bacteroidaceae > Physcousia. Next base: position 12,530 of record CAMVUB010000010.1, on the reverse strand, counting down.
TAGAACGGAAAAACACGGACTTTTTTATGGAAACTAATGTTCATAATTCTCATCTTTTAATTCAGGCTATTTACTTACTTTGGTATAAATTATGGCCATTACGCCCATTCGTTTCCAATAAAATCCTTTCCTCTAATTATCCATTCTCAATTTTCAATTAATAAACGCTTCCACGTCCTCGACTTTGTAGGGGATCATCTGCTCGCCGAGGTAGCGGCAGCCGTCGGGGGTGATGAGGAGGTCGTCCTCGAGGCGGACACCGCCGAAGTCGCGGTACTCCTCGACCTTGTCGAAGTTGATGAACTCCTTGTTATGTCCGCGGGCTTTCCAGTCGTCGATGAGGGCGGGAATGAAGTAGATGCCGGGCTCGTCGGTCATCACGAAGCCCTCCTGCAGACGGCGTCCGCAGCGCAGGTAGCAGGTGCCGAACTGATCAAGATTGGGTCGCACCTCGTCGTCGAAGCCGACGTAGATCTGTCCGAGGCCCTCCATATCGTGCACGTCCATACCCATCATGTGCCCCAGACCGTGGACGAAGAACATGGCGTGGGCGCCGTTGGCGAGCGCATCGTCGGTGTTACCCTTCATGAGGCCGATGTCCTTCAGGCGCTCGGTGATGACACGGGCGGCGGCGAAGTGGCAGTCCCACCATTTCACACCAGGCGCCGCCATCTCATGCACGCGGTCGTGGGCGGCAGCAACGGCCTCGTAGATGTCGCGCTGCTTCGGGGTGAAGCGGCCGCTGATGGGGGTCACGCGGGTGTTGTCGGAGCAGTAGTTCTCGTTGGTTTCGGCACCGCAGTCGCAGAGCATCAAGCGCCCGGCCTCCAAGGGACGGGTTGAGGGATAGCCGTGCTGTATCTCGCCGTGCATGGACAGGATGGTGGGGAAGCTGAGGCCGCCCTTGGCATTGGCGATGCCCGCCAGAGTGCCGGCAATCTCCTGCTCGGTGACACCGGGACGGCACATACGCATCGCGGTGGTGTGCATCTCGTAGCCGATGGCGCAGGCGCGCTCGATCTCGGCTACCTCGCCCGCCGACTTCACGGCGCGCTGATCCACGACGGCCTTGATGAGTGTGACGCTGGCCTTCGCACGCTGGTCACGCGGGTGGATGCCCGTGAGGTCCATGAGCTTGATCATCGTGTCGTGGCGGTAGGGCGGGAGGAAATGCAGCGCGCGACCTTGCTTGCGGGCCTGCTCCACGAGGGTGGCCAGCTGCGCCATCGGGGCGCTCTTCGCCACACCACTCTGCACTGCCATATCGGCCACGCTATCGACGGCGCCGAACCACACGATATCGTCGAGCGAGATGTCATCGCCCAGCAGCCACTCCTCGCCGGAGTCCGCATCGATGACGCCACAGAGGCCCTCGCGATGCTGACCGAAATAATAGAGGAAGGTGCTATCCTGACGGAACTTATAGACATTGGCGGGGTAGTTCATCGGCGCGTCGTTATTGCCGAAGAGCACGATGAGTCCGCTCTTCACACGCTGCCGCAACGTCTGGCGGCGAGTGATATACGTTTGCTTGTCGAATAACATGATTTTATATTTTAGTTTCAGGTTTCAAGTTTCAGGTTTAATTATTCACAGAAATACACGGAATAGAACGGAAAGACACGGACATTTTTCATTGAAACTAATGTTCATAATTCTCATAATTTAATTCATGTTTTTAACTTACTTTTGGTAGAAAATTATGGTCATTACGACCATTCGTTTCCAATATAATCATTTTTATTGTCCATTTCCAATTCTCAATTTTCAATTCCCCATGGCTCTCTTTCGGATTTCCAGGAGGAGGGAGAACTGGCCGCTGTAGGTGTTGTTTTCCTTCGCGCGCTCACGCAGATGCACGATCATCTCCTCCACAGTCAGCTTCAGATCGGGAATGGTGATGCCGCTGCCGAGGGTCATGGAGGCGGGCAGCTGGTCCTTGTTCTTCTCGAACCACGCGATGGCCTCGTCAATCTCGGCGTTCGTGAAGGAGGGTTTGTAACAGGTGTTAACGGATGCCATATTCGTAGCGTTGTTGTTCTAAGTGTTCGTCACCATCCGGTAGCGCTCAGCCCCGTGTCCTTGTACCAGTCATAGGCGTGATAGGCCGTGACATAGCCGCGCTGTGCGTAGGTGACGGAGGGCACGAAGACGGAGATGCCGCCCGTGTAGGCGGGTTCCGCGATACGACAGTAATTGCCGTTGGTGGGATGGGCATGCGTCGAGTACCACGTGGGCGAGAGTCGCGACAGGGGCACGGCAGCATCGAAGACCGTCAGCCACGCGGCATACTCCTCGGCGCTGAGGTGGTGGTACATCAGGTTCTGCAGGTCGTAGTACTGCGTATTTTGCGACGGGTTGTAGTAGAATTGCTGCACGGCGGAGCAGTCGGGGGTCGTTCGGTTGGCGAAGATGCGTTGCAGATGGGGGGCAGTTGCTGTCATCAGCGCCTCCAGCGCCGACGTGCGCACAAGGGACAATTCTGCACCCTTGTACTGATTCCCATCTCCATTCTCGTAATAATCCACGTAGATATCCATCGCATTCATCAGATTCGCGAGGTTGTCACCCTCGGCAATCTGGCACAACGGGGACAGAATATTGTCGTAGGGCGCTCCATAACCAGGTATCTCGGCGGGCGAGCCGATGACATAGTCCGTGACGTGGCGCAGCTGATAGGCCGTCTCTATACATTGCATGAAGCACGCGTCGAAGAAGATATAGTCGAAGTGCGGCAGATGGCTCAGCACGTTGGCCAGCGTGGTCAGCTCCATCTGCGGGCCAAAATTACTGTTTTGATCGCCCCGCCGCTGGCCGTTATCGACGCCATAGACGCGACGGCGCGCACTCTTCTTGTTCGTCGAGGGCAGCCAGCCCGAGGCATGGCTCCACAGCATCAGGCCGTAGTGCTCGGCGGGGTATGTCGAGGTAATCTCGCGCAGGATGTTCTCCATCTCGGCGCTGTCCGTGCTGCAGACGTTCCGGGCGTAGGTCTTCACCACCTGCAGCTTCTCGTCGCGCGTACCCACGCAGAGGCGGCTCGACTTGGTATCATCGATATACACCACCACACGATGGTCCACGCCGACGGTGCTCAGCCCCTGGGCAATCTCCAGCGAGTCGTAGCTCACCATGTCTGCCAGCGAGTTCTCACCCGCCATATACACGATGAGCGTGCGCGCCATCTTCTTGCCCGGCTTACCCGGCTTCTCAGGCTCGGGCTCGTCGATGGTGTCATGACAGGAGACCCCCGTCAGACAGAGCAAAACAGACGCACTTATATATAATAAATGTAGAAAAACGCGTTTCACGGGGGCAAAATTACGTTTTTTTCGTCAAAGAAGCACACTAAATGCCCGTCTATTTCGTTTCTTTAAGAAAAACTTTGTAATTTTGTAGCGGTTATGCAATGGACAGACAGAATGCGACAGGTTAAAATCCTACTTTCAAGCGCCGCCGTCATCATCTGCGTGCTCTCACTCATCTGGTCCCACGTGCTCGTCAGCGATCTTGCGCTCGAAGAGCAGCGTAAGGTGGAGGTGTGGGCCGAGGCGATGCGCTCGCTGGAGCAGGCCGACGAGCAGACCGACCTGGCACTGGTGCTGAAAGTCATCAACGGCAACCACACGATCCCCGTCATCGTCCTCGATGCCGACGGGAAGGTGCAGACCTATCGCAATCTGGAGGTGCACGCCAAGACGGCGGCCGACGTAGAAAGCGAAGTCCTGAAGAAAGCCGCGGCGATGCGCGAGAGCGGCAACGTGGTCCGCATCACCCTCTCCGGCGACGAGAGCATGGAGGTGTGCTACGACGAGAGCATCATGCTGCGCCGCCTGGCACAGTACCCCTACATCCAGCTGGGCATCGCGCTGATCTTCGTCATCGTGGCCATCTTCGCACTCCTCAGCAGCAAACGCGCCGAGCAGAACAAGGTGTGGGTGGGACTCTCCAAGGAGACGGCCCACCAGCTGGGAACGCCCATCTCATCGCTGATGGCGTGGACGCAGGTGCTGCGCGAGAACTACCCCGACGACGAGCTGCTGCCCGAGATGGACAAGGATGTGAAGCGCCTGCAGATGATTGCCGAGCGCTTTTCCAAGATAGGCTCGCTGCCCGAGCCACGCCCCGAGAACCTCAACGAGGTGATCAGCCACGTGGTGGACTACATCGACCGCCGCACGAACAAAGCCGTCACCATCACCACCTGCCTGCCGCAGCAGCCCATCATCGCTAACCTCTCGGCACCCCTCTTCGAATGGGTGGTGGAGAACCTGTGCAAGAACGCGGTGGATGCGATGGAGGGCCACGGCGACATCACCATCACGGCCTTCGAGGAGACCACGCGCTACATCGTGGAAGTCTCCGACACGGGCAAGGGCATTCCCAAGAGCCAGTTCTCCAGCGTCTTCCAGCCCGGCTTCACCACCAAAAAACGCGGCTGGGGCCTCGGACTCTCGCTGGCCAAGCGCATCGTGGAGGAGTACCACCACGGCCGCATTTTCGTGAAAGCCTCCGAACTCGGGAAGGGAACCACGTTCCGCATCGAATTGCGCAAGAAATGAGGCGGGAAGAGGGGTTAAATGTAAAAATCCTTAAACTTTAAACCCTAAAACTTAAACTTTTCCGCCGAATCCTTGGCCACACAAAAAAAAAGACCTACCTTTGCCGCCCGTATGGACACATCAGGACGTTTCAAGATCGATTTCAGAGACCTCACAGGCGATGAAATGACGCGCACGTGGACGCTCGACGACTCGTTCTTCGACAGCCTTGATGAGCAGGACATCAAGCACGGACAGCTCACCGCCACGCTTCGGGTGAAAAAGAAGGCCGAGGGCTTCCAGCTTAACCTCCGCGCCACAGGAACCGTAGAGATTCCATGCGACCGCTGCCTCGAACCGATGACTCAACCCATCGACGCCGAGGATTCCATCAAGGTGTGCTTCGGCGACACCCTCGAAGATGATGGCGAGCGCATCACCGTCCCCGAGGACCGACCCGTCCTCGACGTGAGTTGGAACATCTACGAAACCATCGCGCTGGCTATCCCTATCGTGCACACACACCCAGCGGGGCAGTGCGCCGAGGAGTTCAGCCAGTATCTGGTCACCGACGACGAACCCGCCGATGCCCCCAGCGAAGGCGCCAGCAACAACGACGCACCCACCGACGCACGATGGGACGCGCTGAAGAAATTGAAAATTGAAAATTGAAAATTGAGAATTGACAATGGACAATTGACAATTAAGAATTGGAACTATAAACTCTAAACTATATATTAAAAATGGCACATCCTAAAAGAAGACAGTCCAAGACACGCACTCTCAAGCGTCGCACCCACGACAAGGCAGTAGCTCCTGCATTGGCAGTATGTCCTAACTGCGGAGAGTTCCACATCTACCACACCGTATGCCCCGCCTGCGGATACTACCGCGGAAAGGTCGCTATCGAGAAGGAAGAAGCGTAAGTCTTAGCACAAGCCCCTCCCCGTCGGGGTGGGGCTTTTTTTATTTACTATTGTTTTCATGGAAAAACTACATGCTATCATCACGGGCGTAGGTGGCTACGTCCCTGATTATATCCTCACCAACGAGGAGCTCAGCCGCATGGTCGATACCACCGATGAGTGGATCATGACCCGCATCGGCGTCAAGGAGCGCCGCATCCTCAACGAGGAGGGCCTCGGCACCAGCTACATGGCGCGCAAGGCTGTGCGCCAGCTGCTGGAGAAGACCGACACCGACCCGCTGACCGTCGATGCCGTCATCTGCTCCACCTCCACCGCCGACTACCATTTCCCCTCCACCGCCAGCATCGTACTCGGACGCCTGGGCATGACCAACGCCCACGCCTTCGAGATGTCGGCAGCCTGCTCCGGATGGCTCTACGCCATGGACACGGCGGCCTGCATGATCGAGAGCGGACGCTACAAGAAAATCGTCGTCATCGGCGCCGACAAGATGTCCAGCGCCGTGGATTACACCGACCGCCAGACATGCCCCATCTTCGGCGACGGCGCCGCAGCCGTGCTCGTGGAACCCACTACCGAGGACCTGGGCTGGAAGGACAGCTACCTGCGCACCGACGGTCAGGGACTGCCGTTCCTTGTCATGCAGGCCGGCGGCTCCGTGGCACCGCCCTCCTACTTCACGATGGAGCACCGTATGCACTACGTGCACCAGGAAGGCCGCACGGTGTTTAAGTTCGCCGTCACCAATATGTCCGACGCCACCGCACTCATCGCCGAGCGCAACGGCCTCAACAAGGACAACATCACCTGGATCGTGCCTCATCAGGCCAACATACGCATCATCGAGGCCGTCGCCAAGCGTCTGGAGATGCCGATGGAGAAGGTGATGGTTAACATCCAGAAGTACGGCAACACATCCGCCGGAACCCTGCCCCTGGCACTCTGGGACTACGAGAAGCAGCTCCACAAGGGCGACAACCTCATCTTCACCACCTTCGGCGCCGGCTTCACCTGGGGCGCGGCTTACATGAAGTGGGGATACGATCCTAAATGAACAATGAAAAAGTGAAAAGTGAAAAATTAAAAAAGCTGAGTGCATCACAAGCGAATTCCCGTTTACAAGGAAACTTTTATTTTTCACTTTTCATTCCTTCACTTTTCACTTTATGTTTAAGTCTGGTTTCGTCAATATCGTAGGCAACCCCAACGTGGGTAAGAGCACGCTCATGAACCTCCTCGTGGGCGAGCGCATCAGTATTGCCACCTTCAAGGCACAGACCACGCGCCACCGCATTATGGGCATCCTCAACACGCCCGAGATGCAGATCTGCTTCTCCGACACGCCCGGCGTGCTGAAGCCCAACTACAAGCTGCAGGAGCAGATGCTCCAGTTCTCGGAGAGTGCCCTGCAGGATGCCGACGTGCTGCTCTACGTCACCGATATGGTGGAAACGCCCGACAAGAACGCCGACTTCCTCGAGAAAGTGCAGCAGCTCAAGGTCCCCATCCTCGTGCTGATCAATAAGATAGATATGGCCCCAGTGGCCCCCCATTCAGCCCCCGAGGGGGCTACGGATGTAAAGTCCTCTCATTGCAAAACAACAGAGGCCCCCTCGGGGGCCGTCGGGGGGGCCAGCAGCCCTACTGCTCTCTTGGCTGCTAAGGTTGACGAATGGCACGCCATCCTGCCGCAGGCCGAGATCTTCCCCATCTCCGCCCTGCATAAGTTCGGCGTGGATCAGGTGCTGGCGCGCATCAAGGAGCTCCTGCCCGAGTCGCCCGCCTACTTCGATAAGGACGCGTGGACCGACAAGCCCGCCCGCTTCTTCGTCACCGAGATCATTCGCGAGAAAATACTCCTCTACTACGACAAGGAGATCCCCTACAGCGTAGAGGCCGTCGTGGAGAGCTTCAAGGAGGAGAAAGACCTCATTCGCATCGAGGCCGTCATCTACGTGGAGCGTGAGTCGCAGAAGGGCATCATTATCGGCCATCAGGGCGTCGCCCTTAAGCGCGTGAGCTCCGAGGCACGCCGCGAACTCGAACGCTTCTTCGGCAAGCGCATCTTCCTCCAGTGCTTCGTCAAAGTCGATAAAGACTGGCGCAGCTCCGACCGCGCCATGAAGCAGTTCGGGTATGACCTTGAATAATGTTCGCGCTGCGCGCGAGGTTGAAGGTTTAAAGTTTAAGGTTTAACGACCTCCGGCTTGAAGACCACTCCGCGCAGCCATCTTTAAACTTTAAACCTTAAACTTTAAACTGCGGGCTTCGCCCGCGAAAGAAGATATGCTCGTCGCCATCGTCGGACGCCCCAATGTGGGCAAGTCCACCCTCTTCAACCGCCTGACCAAAACCCGCCATGCCATCGTCTCCGACGAGGCCGGCACCACGCGTGACCGCCAGTACGGCAAGTGCGAGTGGGTAGGTCGTGAGTTCTCTGTCGTCGATACCGGCGGCTGGGTCGTCAACAGCGATGACATCTTCGAAGAAGAGATCCGCAAGCAGGTCACCATCGCCACCGAGGAGGCCGACGTCATCCTCTTCCTCGTGGATATCAACACGGGCGTCACAGACCTCGACGAGGCTGTGGCCGCCATCCTGCGCCGCACGGACAAGCCCGTCATCCTCGTGGCCAACAAGACCGACAACGGCGACCAGCAGTGGCAGGCCGCCGACTTCTACCGTCTCGGCCTCGGCGACCCCTTCTGCATCAGCTCCGCCACCGGCAGCGGCACGGGCGACCTCCTGGACCTCGTACTGGAGAAGCTCCCCAAGGATGCCGACAGCATCGAGGAGCTCGACCTGCCCCGCATCGCCGTCGTAGGACGCCCCAACGTGGGCAAGAGCAGCCTCACCAACGCCTTCATCGGCGAGGACCGGCACATCGTCACCGACATCGCCGGGACCACGCGCGACAGCATCTACACCCGCTACACCAAGTTCGGCTTCGACTTCCTCCTCGTAGATACCGCCGGCATCCGTCGCAAGAGCAAGGTCAACGAGGACCTGGAGTTCTACAGCGTGATGCGTAGCATTCGCGCCATCGAGAACAGCGACGTCTGCATCCTCATGCTCGACGCCACACGCGGCATCGAAGCCCAGGACCTGAACATCTTCCAGCTCATCCAGCGCAACCAGAAGGGCATCGTCGTCGTCGTCAACAAATGGGACCTCGTGGAGGACAAGAGCAACACCGCCATCAAGTACTTCGAGGACACCATCCGCGAACGCATGGCACCCTTCACCGACTTCGACATCATCTTCACCTCGGCAATGACCAAGCAGCGCATCTTCAAGGTCTTGGAGACCGCCGCCGCCGTGGATCAGCACCGCCGCACACGCGTCGGCACAACGCGCCTCAACGCTGAGATGCTGCCCCTCATCGAAGCCTATCCCCCACCCTCCATGAAGGGCAAGTACATCAAGATCAAGTACTGCTCCCAGCTGCCCGCCACGCGCGTGCCCAGCTTCGTCTTCTACGCTAACCTGCCGCAGTACATCAAGGAGCCCTACCGCCGCTTCCTGGAAAACAAGATCCGCGAGCGCTGGAACTTCTCCGGCACTCCCATCAACATCTTCATCCGTCAAAAGTAAGGCTGCTTACTGCATCTTCCATTTCTCCCCCACGCGCACCATCGGCACGCCCACCTCTTCGGACGTGCTGTCAGCAAACGTGAGCAGGAGATAGACATGCGCCTGGTCACCGTCGATGGTGTCGCCGATGGCCTCGATGTCCGTAAAAGCACCGTGTCGCTGCTGCAGCGCAGCGGCGTATTCGTGGACCAGATCCACCATCTGGGCGCGATAGTCCTCTGACATAGAGTCAGCATAGGCTATCTCGCCCACGAATTTTTCATACTTACCCTTCTGCAGGTACCCGTAATCCTTCTCCGCTGCACGGCGCAAGCGCTCCTGGTCGGTGGAGCAGGAGGCTGTCACAATCAGTGCCATCAACGTGACACAGACCATGAATAATGTCATTTTGGCAGATTTCATGGCACAAAGGTAGCGATTATAAATGAAAAAGAGAAAAGTGGGAAGTAAAAAATAAAGGTTTCCATGAAAAACTATCTATAAAGAAGGTACCCACGCGCGCGAACTCCCCGTTTTGGCACACCCTTTGCAAGTCCATAATCGACCGACCGTGCTATCACGGAACGTCACGAAATATCGTTCATTGTCGTTATCACGTCATTACGTTATTTCGTTATTACGAAAATAAACTATAACCGCTAAACGTTAAACAAAGAAACAATACAACTATGGGAAAGATTATTGGAATTGACTTGGGTACCACCAACTCGTGCGTATCCGTTTTTGAGGGCAATGAGCCCGTCGTGATTGCCAACAGCGAGGGCAAGCGCACTACCCCTTCTATCGTCGCCTTCATGAAGGACGGCGAGCGCAAGGTCGGCGACCCCGCCAAGCGTCAGGCCATCACCAACCCTAAGAACACCATCTTCAGCATCAAGCGTTTCATGGGCGAGACCTATGAGCAGGTGCAGAAGGAAATCAGCCGCGTGCCTTACACCGTAGCCAACGAGAACGGCTACCCCCGCGTAGATATCGACGGCCGCAAGTACACCCCGCAGGAGATCAGCGCCATGGTGCTGCAGAAGATGAAGAAGACCGCCGAGGACTACCTCGGTCAGGAGGTGACGGAAGCCGTCATCACCGTGCCTGCATACTTCTCCGACTCTCAGCGTCAGGCCACCAAGGAAGCCGGTCAGATTGCCGGTCTCGAGGTGAAGCGTATCGTCAACGAGCCTACAGCAGCTGCTCTGGCCTACGGTGTCGATAAGGCCAACAAGGACATGAAGATTGCCGTCTTCGACCTCGGCGGCGGTACCTTCGATATCTCCATCCTGGAGTTCGGCGGCGGTGTGTTCGAGGTGCTCAGCACCAACGGCGACACCCACCTCGGCGGCGACGACTTCGACCAGGTCATCATCGACTGGATGGCCAACGAGTTCCGCAGCGCAGAAGGCGTGGATCTGAAGCAAGACCCCATGGCCCTGCAGCGCCTGAAGGAAGCTGCCGAGAAGGCTAAGATTGAGCTTTCCAGCTCCAGCACCACCGAGATCAACCTGCCCTACATCACCGCTGTCAACGGCGTGCCCAAGCACCTCGTGATGACCCTCACCCGCGCCAAGTTCGAGCAGCTCGCCGACAGCCTCATCCAGGCTTGTAAGGTTCCCTGCCAGAAGGCCATGCAGGATGCAGGTCTCAGCAACAGCGACATCGACGAGGTCATCCTTGTGGGCGGCTCCAGCCGTATCCCCGCCATCCAGCAGCTCGTGGAGAACTTCTTCGGCAAGGCTCCCAGCAAGGGCGTGAACCCCGACGAGGTCGTGGCCGTAGGTGCCAGCATCCAGGGCGCCATCCTCGGCGGCGAAGCCGGTCAGGACATCGTGCTCCTCGACGTAACCCCGCTTTCGATGGGTATCGAGACCCTCGGCGGCGTAATGACAAAGCTCATCGAAGCCAACACCACCATCCCCGTACACAAGAGCGAGGTGTTCTCCACCGCTGCCGACAACCAGACCGAGGTGACCATCCACGTGCTCCAGGGCGAGCGTCCTATGGCAGCCCAGAACAAGAGCATCGGCCAGTTCAACCTCACCGGCATCGCTCCCGCCCGCCGCGGCGTACCTCAGATTGAAGTCAGCTTCGACATCGATGCCAACGGCATCCTGAAGGTCAGCGCCAAGGACAAGGCCACCGGCAAGGAGCAGGCCATCCGCATCGAAGCCTCCAGCGGCCTCTCCAAGGAAGAGATCGAGCGCATGAAGGCAGAGGCCGAGGCCAACGCTGACGCCGACAAGAAGGAGCGCGAGAAGATCGATAAGCTCAACCAGGCCGACAGCATGATCTTCCAGACCGAGAACATGCTCAAGGAGAGCGGCGACAAGCTGCCTGCCGACGTGAAGGCCGAGGTAGAAGCAGCCCTGCAGAAGCTCCGCGATGCCCACAAGGCTCAGGATCTCGCCGCCATCGACGCCGCCACCAACGAGCTCAACAACGCAGCCCAGAAGATGTACGCTGCCGCTCAGCAGGCAGGTGCCGGCCAGCCCGGCGCAGGCGCAGGCTTCAACGGCGCAGGTGCAGGCTTCGGCGGCCAGCAGGCAGGCCCTCAGGGCGGCCAGCAGTCCGGCAACCAGAACGACAACATCCAGGATGCCGACTTCGAGGAAGTCAAGTAAAAAACCATCCATTCCATCAACGAAAATGGCGCACAGCACCCCGCTGTACGCCATTTTCTTTTGTCCATTCCCCACCCCCATTTTTCTCCTCCCGCACCCCTGCGGTCTTATCGCTTGAATATTCCTCATTATAATTACGACGCGTCGCAAAGGCGATTACGACGCGTCGTGAAGGCCGTTGCGACGCGTCGTAACAAAGATAGGGTCTAAGCGTGCTTTTTTACCCCTTTTCCGCGTTTTTCCGTGCTTTTATTTTTCATTTTTCACTTTATTGTGTATCTTTGCAGGCGAAGAACATAAGTTTACCTATCAGCTTGAGAAGCTAGTTGTAAGATTTGAAAAGAAGAATGGGAAAGCAGTCATGCGGATCTCTTGCCAGTACGGTGAATTTTATTTCTTCTTCGAATAAATTGAACGCTACCATTATAGCAGAAGGCCACCTTTGGGGTGGCCTTCTTTCGGTGTGATTTGTTAATTAATTGGAAAAACGGACGAAAACCCGTTAATACATATTAGAAAAACGGACAAAATGACTTATCTTTGCATTGGAAAAACGGACAGAATTGCAACTTGGGTGCTCTTCTCGACGTTGTGGGAATCACGGAGCGTTATGCTTGTCTGACTGATTAAAGTGCATTAACGTCGGTAGTGAAAGTGATAAATAATTACCATTTGATTTATGGTTACATTTTGCATTAGTCTTATAGCACTTGTCTTGGGCTATCTGTTGTATGGCCGTTTCGTGGACAGCGTGTTTGGCCCCGACGACAGGGTGCCCCCTGCTGTTGCCATGGCCGATGGTGTTGACCGCATTGTGCTTCCTAATTGGAAGGTGTTTATGATCCAGTTCCTGAACA
>CAMVUB010000009.1 GCA_947170495.1 uncultured Prevotellaceae bacterium | reverse complement strand
CCGAGATGGCCAACAAGGTGCGCCAGAAGCCCCTCCGCGTCATCCTCAACGGTCTGGGCAAGGACGCCGCACAGATCATCAGCCGCATCAACGGCTTCACCTACGTGCAGACGCAGTTCGACTACTACACCTCCGAGCTGAAGATCGTGAAGGAAGTGCCCTACGGCAACAACCCCAGCCGCCTGAAAGTGCGCTGCTATGGCGCTGACGACGTGCGCGAGGGCGTGGCCATCCTGTGGAAGGAGAACGTCGATGTCTCCATCACCGGTAACAGCACCAACCCCACCCGCTTCCAGCACCCCGTGGCCGGCACCTACAAGAAGGAACGCGTGCTCGCTGGCAAGCCCTACTTCAGCGTAGCTTCCGGCGGTGGCACAGGCCGCACCCTGCACCCCGACAACATGGCAGCAGGTCCCGCCTCCTACGGCATGACCGACACCATGGGCCGCATGCACAGCGACGCTCAGTTCGCAGGCTCCTCCAGCGTGCCCGCACACGTGGAGATGATGGGCTTCCTCGGCATCGGTAACAACCCCATGGTGGGCGCTACCGTGGCTATCGCCGTGGCCATCGACCTCGCTCTGAACCGCAAGTAAATTGCATCTTCGCACATCATGATAAAGGGTTGCTCCCTCGGGGGGGCAGCCCTTTTTCGTTTTATGCAAAAGGCCAAAAATCACCCGCGCGCGTATCATTTTATCTTTACGAGAGTGATTATTTCGCAGAAACTCCGTACCTTTGCGCCCCGAAACCGACTGAATAACAGAAATCAAACATAGCAAAAATGAAAGCAACAAGACACATCTATTGGCTGTTGCCCCTGCTGATGACGGCCTGCGGCCAGAAGGCAGAGCAACGGGAGAAACAACCCATACGCGTGCAGACGGAGGTCGTGCAGAGCAATGCCCAGACGGCTGAGGGCCGCACGTATGTCGGCGTCGTCGAAGAGAACCAGGCCACCGTCGTCAGCTACACCACCATGGGCACGCTGAAGCGCGTGGCCGTGAGCGAAGGACAGGCCGTAGGCCGCGGACAGCTCATCGCCGAACTCGACGACACACAGGCCCGCAACATGCTCGCTGCCGCCGAGGCACAGAACCGGCAGGCCGAGGACGCCCTGACGCGCTACAAACTCCTCCACGACGAGGGCTCGATGACCGAGGCACAATGGGTGGAGGTGCAGAGCAAGGTCGATCAGGCCCGCTCCGAGCTCGCCATCGCACGCCGCAACGTGGCCGACAGCCGCCTGGAAGCTCCCGTGAGCGGCATCGTAGGCAAGCGCTATCTGGCTGCCGGCGAGACAGCGCTGCCCTCGCAGCCCGTCGTCAGCATCCTCGACATCAGCAGCGTCAAGGTGAAGATTGCCGTGCCCGAGCGCGAGATGGCAGCCTTCAGCAGCCACACACCCACAGCCGTACACGTCGAAGCCATCGGCCGCACCTTCCAAGGCGGCACCGTTGAGAAAGGCGTGCAGGCCGACGCCATGACGCACACCTATGACGTCCGCATCCGCGTCAGCAACCCCCATCGCGAACTGCTGCCAGGCATGGTGGCCAAAGTGGAAGTGAAGGACGCCGGAGAGAGCACCGAGGCGGTCAGCAGCCACGTGCTCGTGCCCCTGACAGCCGTGCAGCGCCGCGCCGACGGCACCCTCTTCGTGTGGACCGTGGGCAAGGACAACACCGCCCACCGCGCCACCGTCAGCACAGGCAACACCGCCGGCAACCGCATCGAGATCCTCTCCGGGCTGAGCGATGGACAGCGCGTGGTTACAGAAGGCTACCAGAAGCTGAGCGAAGGGACGAAGACCCAACCCCTCCCGTAATGGAGACCCAGCCCCTCCCGTAATGGAGGGGAGTCCTGCGGATAGTGGGCAAATATATCTCTCGTAATACAGTAATACAGTAATATCGCAATATCGCAATGTCGAATAATAATGAATCTTTGCGCCAGCCTCACCCCTCCCCTATGGGAGGGGCCAGGGGTGGGTCTTGGTACGCCTGGCCGCTGGAGCACTACCGCATCTCGCTCCTCATCGTCGGGCTGCTGTTCCTCATAGGCATCTATGGCATGTATGTCATGCCGAAGGATGAGTTCCCACGCGTCACCGTGCGGCAAGGCGTCGTCATAGCCGTCTATCCCGGAGCCTCCACAGAGGAGGTGGAGCTGCAGGTGGCACGCCCCCTGGAGCGCTATCTCTTCACCTACAACGAGGTGAACCGCAAGAAAACCACCACCACCTCGCAGAACGGACTCTGCATCACGATGGTGGAACTCAACGGCTCCGTCCGCAACAAAGACGAGGTGTGGAGCAAACTGAAGCTGGGACTGCAGCAGTTCAAGCAGTCGCTGCCGCAGGGCGTCGTGGCACTCGTGACCAACGATGACTTCGGCAACACCTCGGCCCTGCTCATCGCCATCGAGAGCGGCGAGCGCAGCTACCGCGAGCTGAGGCAGTACAGCGACCAGCTCGGCGACCGCCTGCGGCGCATACCCTCGGTGACCAACGTGAAGCTCTTCGGCGAACAGCGCCAACAGATTAGCCTCTACATCGACCGCCAGCGCCTGCAGGCCTACGGCATCGGACAGCAGATGCTCCTCAGCACCCTGCAGGGCGAGGGCCTCACGACCCTCAGCGGCAGCCTCGACGATGCCGACCAGCAGATACCCCTGCACATCGCGCCAACAGGCCACGACGAGCAGGAGATAGCCTCGCTCATCATCTACAGCGACGCCGCCAGCGGCAAGACGGTACGCGTGGGCGACGTGGCCCGCGTGGTGCGCGAATATGACCCGCATGCCAGCCGCATCGAGCACAACGGACACCCCTGCGTGCTCCTTTCCATGGAGATGGTGCCCGGCAACAACGTCGTGAACTACGGGCGACTCGTGAACCGCGTCCTCGACGACTTCCGCACCGACGTGCTGCCCGACGACGTCACCCTCACGCGCATCGCCGACAAGCCCAAGGTGGTGGAGCTGAGCATCCATGACTTCCTGCGCGACCTGCTGCTGTCGATGGTCATCATCATCGTCGTGATGATGCTGCTCTTCCCCCTGCGCTCCGCCATCGTGGCGGCCATCACCATCCCGCTGAGCACCTTCGTGTCGGTGGCCTTCATGTACTTCGCCGGTATCGAGCTGAACATCGTGACGCTGGCGGCACTCATCATCGTGCTCGGCATGATCGTGGATAACTCCATCGTCATCATCGACGGCTATCTGGAATATGTGGGCAAGGGCATGAAGCCCAAGGATGCCGCCATCACCTCGGCCAAGCAGTACTTCATGCCGATGCTGCTGGCCACGGTGTGCATCACCGTCATCTTCTTCCCCCTGCTCTACACCCTCAAGGGCGCCTTCCTGGATGCCCTGCTGGACTTCCCCTGGACCGTGGGCATCAACCTGCTGGTGTCGCTGCTGCTGGCCGTAGGCGTGATACCCTTCCTGTGCGTGAAGATTATCGGTGTCCCCGATACCGAGAAGCAGGGAAAACGCTTCACCGACCGCGTGCAGGAGCTCTACACCCACGTCCTCAACTGGAACTTCCGCCATCCCTGGGCCACCATCGCCCTCGGCGCGGCCGCGATAGGCGCCTCGCTGCTCATCGTGCCCACGCTGAAGATGCGCCAGTTCCCCTTCGCCGACCGCGACCAGTTTGCCGTGGAAATCTTCCTGCCCGAGGGCAAGGGACTTGCTGAGACGAACATGGTGGCAGATTCCGTGAGACACATCCTTGAGAAGGACGAGCACATCACAGCCATCACCACCTTCCTCGGCTGCTCCTCGCCACGCTTCATGGACACCTACGCCCCGCAGATGGCGGGCAAGAACTATGCACAGTTCATCGTGGGCACCACCTCCAACGAGGCCACCCTCGAACTGCTGGCCCACTACCAGCCCCTGCTGGCAGAGGCCTTCCCCAACGCTTACGTGCGCTTCAAGCGTCTCGATATGCTTTACACCCCCGAACTGGAGTACCGCTTCTACGGCGAGGACATCGACTCGCTGCACGCCGTGGCCGAACGCATGATGGAACGCATGCGCGAGATGCCCGAGCTGGAATGGGTGCACACCGACTATCTGCAACCCTCGCCCATCGTGAACGTAGAACTCGACCCCGTGAAGGCCGCACAGATGGGCATCACACGCGCCTCGGCAGCACTCTCACTCAGCGCCGCCTCCGGCTCGCTGCGCGTGGGACAGCTGTGGGAAGGCGACTACGAGGTACCCATCGTGGTCATGGATGAGACCAACGGCACCTTCGCCGATGTCGAGAACTGGTCGGTGGCCACACCGCTGACCATGCTCGCAGGAGGACTCGGAGGCGCCAACAGCACCATCGCCCTGCGACAGGTGGCAGCCGTCAAGCCCCTGTGGAGCGAGAGCCGCATCGTACACCGAGGCGGAGAGCGCTGCATCACCGTCACGGCAGAAATGGTCAAAGGCGTCTATGCCGAACCCATCGAACGTCGCCTCGCTGACATCATGGACAACGAAATAGAGTTGCCCCAGGGCGTGCGTACAGAGGTGGGCGGCGAGCTGGAAGTCAATGCCGAGGCCATGCCGCAGATCTTCAACGGCGTGCTCATCGCCCTCGTCATCATTTTCTTCTTCCTGCTGTTCAACTTCAAGCGTTTCGGCATCACCTTCCTCTGCATGGGAGCCCTGGCGCTGATGATCCCTGGCGCTCTCGTGGGACTGGGCATCATGAACCGCACGCTGGGCCTGACCTCCGTGATGGGCGTCATCACACTCATGGGCATCATCATGCGCAACGAGATTCTCATCTTCGAGCATGCCGACAACCTGATGAAGCGCTTCCACGCCGAACATCCTGCGCCGGAGCATCCCACACCCGAGGAGCACACCGCCTATCGCCAGCGCTATAACTACGCCATCGAGGAAGCAGCCTACGATGCCGGACGCCGGCGCATGGTGCCCATCTTCCTCACGACTGCCACCACGGCCGTGGGCGTGATTCCCATGATCATCGCGGGCTCCTCGTTCTGGATGCCCGTGGGCGTCACCATCTTCGCCGGTGGAATCGGCACCCTCATCCTCGTCGTCACCGTTCTCCCTGTATTGTATTGGAAACTAAGTGTAAAGAAATGAAATATACATTCTCTCTCCTTATCATCCTGTTCATAGGCTGCAGCTATACTACAGCTCAAACATATACTTTGGAGCAGCTGAAGGATTCTGCTCTCCAGAACAATATCGCCATGCGCAAGGGGCGCCTGAAGATGGCTGCCGCCAAGGAACAGCGCAAGGAAGCCTTCACCAAATACTTCCCCAACATCAGCGCCGTGGGAATGACCTTCCGTGCCAACAGGGAGATGGCCGAGATGACCATCGACCCGCAGGAGATGCTCTCACCCGAGACAAAGGCCGCGCTGGCGGAGTTGGCACCCATGATGGCACAGATCCTGCCTCCTGAAGTGTTAGCAGGGTTTGGTAACCCGGTGACGATGTCCATGATGAAGAAGGGTACTATTGCCGGTGTGAATGCTATCCAGCCTGTCTTCACCGGTGGTCAGATTATCCTCGGCAACAAGCTGGCACGCATAGGCGAAGAGGTCAGTCATCTGCAACTGCAACTCTCTGAAAAAGATGTCGAGGCTCAGGTGGAGCAGTACTACTGGCAACTCCTCTCGATGCACGAGAAGATGCGCACGCTGGATGCCGTGGAAGCGATGCTCGGCAACATCGAGCACGACGTGCAGACCGCCGTGCGCGCCGGAGTGGCGCTGAACAACGACCTGCTACAGGTGCAGCTGCGACAGAACGACATCAAGAGCCAGCGCCTGAAACTCAACAACGGACAGGCACTCGTCAAAATGCTCCTGGGGCAGTTCTGTGGACTGGGCCTCACCCCCAGCCCCTCTCCAATGGGCGAGGGGAGTAATTACCTTTTTGAGATTGTGATGCCTGACAGCCAGCAAGACATCCTACTCCCCTCGCCCTTTGGAGAGGGGGCGGGGGTGAGGCTGCTCCCCGAATATCAACTCCTTGAGAAGAATGTCGAGGCCGCCAAGCTGCAACGCAAGATGGAGATTGCCAAGAACATGCCCAATATCGCTGTCGGCGCGGGCTACAACTATCACAACCTGCTCGACAACGACCGCCACTTCGGCATGATCTTCGCCAGCGTCAACGTGCCCATCAGCGGCTGGTGGGGAGGCGCACATGCCATCCGCAAGAAGAAATTCGAGGAACAGGAAGCACGCGAACAGCTCACCGACAATGCCCAGCAGCTGCAGATACGCATCCAGAAAGCCGCCAACGACATCAGCGAGGCTCAGAGCCAGCTCGCCTTGGCGCAGCAGAGCGTGGAGCAAGCCACCGAGAACCTGCGCATACAGCGCAACACCTATCGCGCCGGCACCTCCACCATGTCCGACCTGCTGGAAGCACAACTCATGCACCAACAGACGCTGGATCAGCGCACCGACGCTTTCGTAGCCCTCCAGAACGCGCTCCTTGCCTACCGGCAGGCCACCGGGCAGTAAACCTTAATACATGTTGACGATGGCCTCGTAAAGCTCCTGCTTGCCGCTGACCAACGCGGGCTCACCGTGGGTCTTGGCATAGGCGTAAGCCTCTTCAAAGGTCATCTTCCCTTCCTCGAAACGCTTTCCTTCGCCGCTATCGAAGCTGGCATAACGTGCCTTCAGCATCGATGGTATGGGTGATTTCTCGAGGATGTCGGCAGCGCTGAGCAGGGCGTGGGCCATTACATCCATCGCAGCGATATGTGCGATGCAGATGTCTTCGAGGTCGGTAGAGTTGCGACGCGTCTTGGCATCAAAGTTCGTACCGCCGTCCTTGAAACCGCCGCCACGGATGATCTGCATCAACGCCTGCGTGAGCTCGAAGTGGTCGATGGGGAACTGGTCCGTGTCCCAGCCGTTCTGATAGTCGCCGCGGTTGGCATCAATGCTGCCCAACATACCGGCATCGATGGCACATGCCAGCTCATGCTCAAAGGTGTGACCCGCCAGTGTTGCGTGGTTCACCTCGATATTCACCTTGAAGTCCTTGTCCAAGTTATGTGCGCGCAGGAAGCCGATGACGGTTTCCGTATCGAAGTCATACTGGTGTTTCGTGGGCTCCATGGGCTTGGGCTCGATGAGGAATGTGCCCTTGAAACCGTGACTGCGGGCATAGTCGCGCGCCATCGTCAGCATCGTAGCCATGTGTTCCTTCTCGCGCTTCATATCGGTATTCAGCAGACTCATATATCCTTCGCGTCCACCCCAGAAGACATAGCTGGTGCCGCCCAGCTCAATGGTGGCATCAATGGCATTCTTGATCTGCACAATGGCACGTGCCACGACGTCGAAGTTCGGGTTTGTACTGGCACCATTCATGTAACGCTTGTGGCCAAAAACATTGGCGGTCCCCCAGAGCAGCTTGATGCCGGTCTCGGCCTGTTTCTGCTTCAGGTAGGCCACGATCTCCTTGAGGTTGTTCTCGTACTCCTCGATGCTCGAAGCCTCGGCCACGAGATCTACGTCGTGGAAGCAATAGTACTCAATGCCCAGCTTCTGCATGAATTCAAAGCCTGCATCGGCCTTGTCCTTGGCAGCCTGCAAGGGATCTGAGGAGGTGTTCCAGGGGAATGTCTTGGTGCCCCCGCCGAACTGGTCGGCACCCTCTGCACACAGGGTATGCCACCAGCACATGGCGAACTTAAACCAATCTTTCATCTTCTTGCCCATCACTACGCGATCCTTGTCGTAGTAGCGGTAAGCCAACGGATTCTTGCTCTCAACGCCCTCATACTTGATGGCGGAGATTTCGGGGAAATACTGTTTCATTGCTATGTTTATAAGGTTTATGTTTAATCTTTAATCCTTAATCTCTAATCTTTAATCCTTAATCCCTAATCTTTAATCCTTAATCCCTCCACCAGTTCCCGCCAGCGTTCATAGGCCGCGCGGTAGGCGGGTTGCAGAGCTGCGTTGGGTTCTATGACCTGCAGCTTCTTCAGCGTGGCGAAGGCCTCATGATGGTCGGCATAGATGCCGGCGCCCATGCCCGCACCACGGGCGGCGCCCACGCTGCCGTCGGTGTCGCACAACTCAATGACGGCACCCGTCACGCCCGCCAGCGTATCGCGGAAGATAGGACTGAGGAACATATTGGCACGACCGACACGAATCGTGGTGAGCGACATACCCATCTGTGCCATCACCTCCATGCCGTAGGCGAAGCTGAAGACGATGCCCTCCTGTGCCGCACGGAGGAGGTGAGCCTGTGTGTGGGTGTTGAAGTTAATACCATGAATGCTGGCACCCACTTCCTTATCGCAGAGCACGCGCTCAGCACCATTGCCAAAGGGCAGGATGCTCAGGCCTGCGGAACCAATAGGTGCTTGGGCGGCCAGGTCGTTCATCGCAGCATAGGAGCCCCCCTCGCTCCCCCCAAGGGGGGATGCAACGGTGCGGCGCATCCATGAGTTCAGGATACCTGTGCCGTTGATGCACAGCAATACCCCCAACCGCACTTGGGATTCCTCCCCCTTGGGGGAGGTCGGGAGGGGGCCATGGTTCACATGTGCGAACGTATTCACACGGCTCTGCGGGTCGTAGGCCACGCGGTCCAGGACGCCATAGACAACGCCCGACGTGCCTGCCGTCGTGGCGGCCTCACCCGGCTCGAAAACATCCAGCGACAAGGCATTATTGGGCTGGTCGCCGGCGCGATAAGTGATAGGCGTTCCCGTCTGCAGGCCCAACTCATCAGCTGCGCTGCTACTCACCTCTCCCTGCATGCCAAAGGTAGGCACAAGGTCAGCCAACATATCCGCAGGAATGCCGTAGTAGTCCAGTAGGAACTGTGCGGGGCGCTGCTCCTGGAAATCCCACATCATACCCTCCGACAGGCCGCTCATGGTCGTCGCCGCTGTGCCGGACATCCGGCAGGCAATATAATCGCCAGGCAGCATCACCTTATGAATCTTTTCGAACGTAGCCGGCTCATGCTCACGCACCCATGCCAGCTTCGAAGCCGTGAAATTACCGGGCGAGTTCAGCAGGTGGCTGAGACACCGTTCATGCCCCAACGCATCGAAGGCCTTGCGACCATACGGCACCGCGCGCGAGTCGCACCAGATGATGGCGTCGCGCAACGGCTTCAGGTCTTTATCCACACATACGAGTCCATGCATCTGATACGAGATACCGATGGCCCGTATGTCCGCCTTATCCACGCCGCTCTGTGTCAGCACGTCTGCCGTGACAGCCTTCACATACTGCCACCAATCCTCGGGGGCCTGTTCAGCCCACCCCGTCTGCAGCGCCTTGATGGGTGCCTCGTTCTTGGGGTAGAAAGCCGAAGCCACACACGCCCCGCTCTCTGCATTCACCAGCGATGCCTTGACGCTGGAGCTGCCTATGTCATATCCTAATAAATACATATACGTTCAGCTTAACGCCTGCAAAGTTACACATTATTTCAACACGTTCGCCCCAAAAGCCCCTTTTTAACAAACATTATGCCTTGAACACGTGAGTGGTCGGGAAAAATGAGTACCTTTGTGCCATGATACAGGATTTTCAACTCCGAGTGGTGCCGCAGGTGGCGGCTAGCGATGCGGCTCTCAAGGAATACGTGGTGCAGGAGAAAGGTCTCGACGGGCGCCACGTGCAAGGGGTGCGCATCCTCCGTCGCAGCATCGATGCACGCCAGCGTCAGATCTTTGTGAACCTGACGGTGCGCGTGTGGGTGGATGAGCCGATGGCCGAGGAGGCCTTCCAGCGCACTGAGTACCCGAATGTCGAGGGTCGCCCGCAGGTCATCGTCGTGGGCGCTGGTCCGGGCGGTTTGTTCGCAGCCTTGCGCCTCATTGAGCTGGGCCTGCGCCCCATCGTTGTGGAGCGCGGCAAGAATGTCCATGAACGTAAGAAGGACTTGGCGCGCATCTCGCGTGAGCACACCGTAGATCCTGAGAGCAACTACAGCTTCGGCGAGGGAGGCGCAGGAGCCTACTCCGACGGCAAGCTCTATACGCGCTCCAAGAAGCGTGGCTCCGTGGAGAAGATCCTCAACGTATTCTGCCAGCACGGCGCGCAGACCACCATCTTGGCCGATGCCCACCCCCATATCGGCACCGACCGTCTGCCGCGCGTCATCGAGAATATGCGCAACACTATCATTAGTTGCGGCGGCGAAGTGCACTTCCAAACCAAGATGACCGACCTCATTATTAAAGGACTCTCTGTCGTCGGCTGTCGGACAGCCGACGACAGAGAGTTCCTCGGCCCCGTCATCCTTGCCACCGGGCATTCTGCCCGCGATGTCTATCGTCTGTTGGCATCGCGCAATATCGAGATTGAGGCTAAGGGCATCGCCGTGGGTGTGCGCCTGGAACATCCGTCTGCACTCATCGACCAGATTCAGTACCACAACCGCGAAGGTCGTGGCAAGTGGCTGCCGGCAGCAGAGTATGCTTATGTGCAGCAGTGCGGCGGTCGCGGCGTCTATTCCTTCTGTATGTGTCCGGGTGGCTTCGTGGTGCCTGCGGCCACAGGCCCCGAGCAGGTCGTGGTCAACGGCATGAGTCCCAGCCACCGCAACGGCCGCTGGAGCAACTCCGGCATGGTGGTGGAGTTACATCCCGAGGACATCGCTGCTTCTGACAGCGATGCCCTCTGCATGCTACGCTTCCAGGAGGAGCTGGAGCGTCTCTGCTGGCAGCAGGGCGGTCGGCGTCAGACAGCGCCGGCGCAGCGCATGGCAGACTTCGTGAACGGCCGCCTCTCCTACGATCTGCCCGAGAGCAGCTATGCCCCCGGCCTCATCTCGTCGCCCCTGCATTTCTGGATGCCCAAGTTCATCACCGAGCGTCTGCAGGAAGGCTTCCGCGCCTTTGGCCGCAAGAGCCACGGTTTCCTTACCAACGACGCCACCGTCATCGGCGTAGAGACGCGCACCTCGGCACCGGTACGCATCCTTCGCGATGGCGAGACGCTCCGTCACATCCGTCTCCAAGGCCTCTATCCCTGTGGCGAAGGTGCCGGCTATGCCGGTGGCATCGTGAGCGCCGCCATCGACGGCGAACGCTGTGCCGAGGCCGCCGCAGCCTACCTTGGCCATTCCATTTCTTAGAAACTCCTCATCCTCCATAGCTGTGAAAACCTTACGCCTACACCTTTTTATCATGTTCATCACCATGGCGACTGTCGCTGGTGCACAGGAAGGCACACTTCCCACGCGATGGCTGATGCCGAAACCGCAAAGCCTCACCGAGACCCGCACGACCTTTGATTTGCAGCGGCCGAGTCATTACAACCGCCAATCCCCCCGCGGCATTTACATCCAAAACGGGCAGAAGGTTCTACACACACAATAAAAGAAAAAGCAGAGGCTGCGATGCAGTCTCTGCTTTCTTTATCATACCTTGTTTCTTTATTCGCCCTCGGGAGCCTGGCCGATGAGATCCATGAACTCGTCGAGCTTCGGCGTGATGATGATCTGGGTGCGGCGGTTGCGGGCACGACCGGCATCGGTGTTGTTGTCGGCGATGGGGTTGTACTCACCGCGGCTGCCTGCGGTCAGGCGCTTCGGGTCAACACCGTAGTTGTTCTGCAGGGCCTGAACGACGCTGGAGGCACGCAGGGCTGCGAGGTCCCAGTTGTTGCGGATGTTGGTCTTGCTGATGGGCACATTGTCGGTGTTACCCTCGATGAGCACGTCGTAGTCCTTGTAGTCGGTGATGATCTTGGCAATCTTGCTGAGGGTCTCGCCGGCACGGTCGCTGATCTGGTAGCTGCCGCTCTGGTAGAGCATATTGTCGGACAGCGAGATATAGACAACGCCCTTCAGCACCTGCACATCCACATCCTTGAGCTCTTCCTTGGAGAGGGAGCGCGTGAGGTTGTTGGTGAGCACCATGTTCAAGCTGTCGCTGCGGTCCTTGGCCTCGACGAGCTGCTTGATGAACTTGTTGGAGGCGTTGATCTCATCCACAAGCTTGGAGATGTTCACGTTGCCCTCGCTGTTCTGCTGGATGCTCTTGTCAAGGGATGCCTGCAGGGCGGCGTAGGCGACCGTCAGCTTCTCGTTGGCGGCACGAGCCTCAGCCAGACGATCCTCGAGGCTCTTGATGGTGGCACGGTTTTCGGCCAGCTGCACTTGAGCAGTCTGGTACTGAGTCTGCAACGAATTGTAGTTGGTTTGCAGCTCATTGAACTTCTTCTTGCTGGCACAGGAGGTCAGCAGCACTCCTGCCATGAGGAGTAATAGAATCTTTTTCATTTGACAATTTGACGATTTACAATTTGACAATTTGCGATCTCTCGCTTTTCTTTAGTCTCTTATGATCTACTGTTCTTGCCTTATCAAGGCGATTTTTCTTTTTGACTTCTGACGCCTCAGAAGGTTTAACCCAAATCGGTGATTAGGCCGACAAATTAATATTTCAGTTTCTTTTTAGGGTCTATTGATGTCATTTTAGCATTTCTTTCGGCATCTTGTCCACATCGCTATCTCGCCGTAGCCCGCTACGCCTTCGATAACGATATGACCAATCTGTTCGGAACAAATTCCAATCTGACATCAATCATAATGACCGATTTGGGTTTACGCCATAGCGTTTTTGCGGGTGCAAAGGAAGGGTTTTCTGCGGAAAAGGCCAAAAACTTACACCTTATTTATATTAAAACACGTTAAAAGCGCAGAAAATGTTAATGTAAGTCATCAAAAAAGGGTACCTTTGGCCGCAAAATATACTATATGATGACACATTATCGCCTTTCAGCCCTCTTCATCGCATTGGTCACGGGCCTGTTTTTATATGCCCAAGAGCCCACCCAGCTCACAGCCCAGGAGCTCAATGCCCTCTACACCGCTGTCAACCGCAGCCGCGTGAGCGTCCATGACCCCAGTATCGTACACACGACAGGGGATAACTACTATCTCGTGGGAACCATGCGTGGCTTCGCCCGCAGCACCGACCACATGCAAAACTGGACGGGACTGAACGGCGACAACATCTTCGGTACGGTCAACGAACAGGGCACCGTGGTGAAATGTGCCTACACGGATGCTTTCTACACGAACCAGACGAAGACGGTGCGTGCATTGGTCAACGGTACGGTGACGAATGTGCCCTTCGGCAATTTCGACGCTACGGAATGGGCGCATGCCGACCAGGAAGGCTGGGCGTTAGGAGGGAACATGTGGGCACCGGACCTGATCTACAACCCAACGATGCAGAAATGGTGTATGTACCAGAGCATCAATGGCGACGACTGGCATTCGGTCATCGTGCTGCTCACAGCCGACGAGATTACGGGACCCTATGTCTATCAGGGACCTGTCCACTACTCCGGCTTCATCAACAGCACAAACCCCGCCATCAGCTGGAAGAAGACAGACCTGGAGGTGGCCATCGGCACGCAGGCGACGCTGCCCGACCGCTATGCCAAGAATCGTGACTGGGGAACCTGGTGGACCAACGACATCGACCCCTGTGCCTTCTACGATGAGGACGGACAGCTGTGGATGGTTTATGGTTCCTGGAGCGGTGGCATCTTCATCCTGAAACTCGACAAGACGACGGGTCTGCGCGACTACACCGTCACCTATCCCACCGTCAACGACAACAGCGGCCGTGCTCTCTCCGACCCCTATTTCGGCAAGCGCATCGCCGGCGGCTACTACGCCAGCGGCGAGGGAGCCTACATCAAGCATATCGGCCAGTACTACTACCTCTTCGTCTCCTATGGCGGCTTTTCCCCCGACGGCGGCTATGAGATGCGTACGTTCCGCTCTGCCACGCCCGACGGTGTCTATCTCGATGCCACCAGCCACGACGCCTGCTACCACGACCGCGGATGGAACAACTTTGGCCCGAATGCCAACACCAACGGCGGCATGAAACTCCTCGGCGCCTACAACGGCTGGGGCTTTCAGACCGTGGGCGAGTGCGCACAGGGACACAACAGCGCCACCGTCGATGCCGAGGGCCGCGCCTTTGTCATCTATCACACCAAGTTCAACGACGGGATGCCCCAAAATGGTTTCCATCAGGTGCGTGTGCGTCAGCTCTTCCTCAACGAGGATGGCTGGCTTTGCGCTGCACCTTTTGAATACGATGGCGAAGAGGACACGGACGCCAGTCTCGCCGCAGGATGCCGCTATACGAAAGAAGAGATCGTAGGCACCTACGACGTGCTCATCCATAAGTATAAGATGAACTATGCTGAGTTCGAGGAAGTGACACCGGTGCAGATAACCCTTAAAGCCAACGGCACCGTCAGCGGCGCCCTCAGCGGCAGCTGGAGCATGACGGACGGCACGGCCTACATCCGTGTCACCGTAGGCGGTACCACCTACAAGGGCGTTGTCGTGCAGCAGCAGGTGGATGGCCGCAAGCTCAAAGCCGTAGGCATCACCGCACAGGCAAAGAGTGGCGTGAGCCTCTGGGCCTGGAAGATGGAGCCGCAAAGTGCCATCGCCTACACCTTTAAGAACTACACGCCACCTCTCTCTTCAGGTACCAGCATCAACAAGAATCTGGTTCTCTATGCCGAGGGACACTACGGTGCCACCATCAGTTGGGAGTCCGACAACCCCGACATTATCTCCTCCGAAGGACAATACTCCCCCACTGACGTAGCTACACCCGTAACTCTCATCTGTCATATCAGCTGCGGGAACTACACCTACGACCGCACGTTCAGCGTGACTGCCAACAAAGCGGCTACCGTCTCCGGTGAACCGCTCAAGGATATGGTAGCCTACTATGACTTCGAGGGAACGCCTGCGCGCAACAGCTATAACTCGACACAGACGGCCGCCTTCACGTACCAGAACAACTCCGCCAACATCGCCAAGCAGTTGCAGGATCCTACGCGCTACGGGAAAGTGGCACACACCAACGCCAGCGCCGTCAAGAATAACAGCTATGTGCGCTTCACGAACCCGCTCAAGGGACAGACCGACCTCACCGGTTTCACGGTGGCTATGCGCATCTTCCGCGAAGATGCCGCCGACCTCACAGGCACGCTCTGGAGCTTCACGGACCTAACGCCAGCCAACATCAATGTAGCCCAGCGACTGTTCATGACCGCCAACGCTACCATCCATTTCCAGGATGATGCCGCAGGCACCAATGCCTTTGACATCAACAAGCTGAACGACGGTGCCACCAACCCCACGAAATATATCCCCGACAACAAGTGGGCCGTCGTAGTGCTCACCGTGGATTTGGACAATGGCGTGACGCTCTATGTGGATGGTTCGAAGAAGGCACACAGGGCCTTTGTATCCACCGCCGGAACAGCATCTAACATCACCAACACAGCCAAGCTCTTCGACTATCAGCACGTCCTGTCCATGGTGACGAATGCCTCGTTCTTCAGTTTCGCCCATGGCGATGCCAACAACGGCTCTGCCGCTGCCCGCTTCGACGACCTGCTCATCTATAACCGAGCGCTCTCTTACGACGATGTGCGCGGCCTGCAGACGCTGGCCAACCGCAAGACCGACTTCACCCCCGAGGGCGTAGGCATCAAGGACATCGAGAGGAATGCCACATCGGGCGCAGCCAAGGACATCTTCGACCTGAGCGGACGCAAGATGCCCGCTCATGTGCAGCTCCGCCGCGGGCTCTACATCATAAACGGGCAAAAGGTGTATATCCGCTAAGTCTTCGCTTCAGCGAATTGTGCTTATTCAATGACGGCGGCAAAGCCTCCGTTACGCATCAAGGTGACGTCAAGCTCGGTGGCTGACGTCACCTCTTGTTCTACGACATTGTAGTGCATGGCCTGGTAGTCGGCATTGATTCCATCCACGAAAGCCTTCATCTTGAACGTGCGTCCCTCTGGCAGGAAGTCAAGGCGGACTCGGTGGCGCTGCGTATGGTCAGTGCCCTGAATAGCGCCGACGAACCATTTGTCGCCACTGCGGCGCGCCAAGATGGCGTGGTCGCCCACGACCGCACTGAGGCAACGGGTCTCGTCCCACGTCACAGGCACGCTGGCGATATATCGTGTGCAGTCATCGTTCTGGTAATAGCGCGTGGGGCTGTCAGCCAACATCTGCACACCACTCTCCAGCATCACATAGAGCGCCATCTGGAAGACGCGCGTACCCATCGCACCGGCATTCGGGCGGGTGGCGCGATAGCGGTCCGGTTGCATATTGTTCATACCGCCAGGCGTGAAGTCGGCGGCACCCACGGCATTGCGGATGAAGGGGATGAAGATGGTATTGTTCGGCGGGCAGTTACCCATCTGCTCCAAGCCCCTGACGCCCTCGTAGGAGATGAGGTTGGGATAGCGGTACTCCAGGCCTGCGGGCGTGAAAGCGCCGTGGAAGTCCACCAACAGCTGGTACTTGGCAGCTTCCTTCACCACGCGCTCGTAGAAGTTAACCATCCACTGGTCGAAATGGTCCATGAAATCGACCTTCACACCCGCTACGCCCCACTCGGCATACGTCTTAAAGAGTTCCATGTGGTTCTCCACCGTGAGCCACGGCAGCCAGATGATGACACCCACGCCCACGTCCTTGCAGTGCTTGATGAGCTCCGGCAGGCGCATATATTCGTTCGGCGTAAAAGGATCACGCGTGTCCATCGCCCATCCCTCATCCAGGAGGATGTACTCCACGCCGTATTTGGCAGCGAAGTCGGCGAAATAGGCATAGGTCTCGTAGTTGCAGCCATACCTGAAGGTGACGTCCGGCCCAAAGGGCGCAGCACCGTTCCACCACTCCCAGCTCACCTGACCGGGGCGCACCCAGCTGGCATCGCCTATCTCGCTCTTGGCAGCGAGCTGCACTGGCACGGTCTGCGTCAGCAGGCCCTTGGAGTCGGTGATGACGACATAGCGCCATGAGAACGCGCGTGTGCCTTGCGTCTTGGCCAGATAGGGAGCCTCCTCAGCCACGTGATAGCTGCGATCGCCATGTGCCTCCCATTTCTGTGCGGCGGGCGGGAAGGCGCTCTCGAGGGCGCCGTCGGCGGTAGCACGCAGGCAGAGGTGGGGATAATCGCGCAGGTCCGTCTCGGCGATGAGCAGCTGCAGGTCATTGTCGCCCGAGAGCAAGGCAGGCGTATGACCGATGTTGCCGCTCTCGTGCCAGTCGCCGATGCTTTGGTGTGTATAGCTCTCCTCACAGGAGGAGTTGAAGCTACCGGTCTGCTGGACATGCGTCTGCACGGCGACGGCAGGGCGCAGGATGAAACGGTCGCCAGTGACCTCCACCTCCCCTTTCACGCGCGTCTCGAAGCGGTAGGCCACGGCGTTGTCCATCACGCGCAGCACGAGCGTACCGTTTTCTACGCTCACACGTGCTTCCGTGCAGGCCGCATCAATGCTGGAGAACTTCAGGGGCACCACGGGGCGCAACGTCTCGCGAAGCGGCTTCTGCGTGACACGCCCGGCGGTCGTGCCGACGGTCTTCTGACCCAGGGTCATACCCACGCCCTCCACGCTGAAGAGCTGCTGTCCGGCACGGCTGACTGTCCACCCCAGCTGACCCTTCTGGGTGTTGAGATCGACGACTATCTTCCCGTCGGGCGACGTAACTTGCACCGCCTTGGCGGCGGTGGCTGTAGTAGCGATGGCCGCCCATAAGAGAGCGGCCATCGTGCGGAAAAGATGTTGTTTCATTATCTCAGGTCTATGACGGGGATGTTGTCTTTGTCGTTGTAGTTGAGGTTCTCACCAGCCATACCCCATATGAAGGTGTAGTAGTAGGTGGCGCTGGCGCAGTGGATGCTCCATTCGGGCGACATGATGGCCTGCTCGTTATGCAGCCATACGATGCGGCTCTCCTGCGGCTCACCCATCACATGACTGATGGTCTGTGTCTCTGGCAGGTTGAAATAGTAGTAGGCCTCGATACGGCGGCCGTGGGTGTGAGGGGGCATCGTGTTCCACACGCTGCCGGGCTGCAACTGTGTCAGACCCATCTGCAGCTGACAAGGACCTTCCTCCAGCGCCGTGTTGACGATGAGCTGGTTGATGGTGCGCTGGTTGCTCTCGGCGAGGGTGCCCAGGGGCTTCTCCTTGGTGCCGATGATGGTGGCCTTCAGGGATTGCACCTTACCGTTCTTGCGGCCGTCGAGCGTCACCCACTGCGTCTTGTAGTGCTTATGGGCGGTGGCGCTGTTGAGGTAGAACTTAGCGGGCTTCGAGGCATCCTTACTGCGGAAGATGACCTCCTGATTCGAATCGATGCTGTTGCCGTTCTTGTCCTTGCCCAGCCAGCCGCGGCCTACATAGAGGGCCTCGCTGTAGCCAAGGGGGTACTCCTGACCGTCCACGATGACGATGCCGTCGCCGCCGGTGTTGATGATGCCCAGCTCACGGCTGTGCAGGAAGTAGGGCTCCTTCAGGGCGTCGAAGGTCTCCAGCTTCAGGTCTTTCGTGACAGGCATGGCGCCGCCAAAGATGAAGCGGTCGTACTGCGAGTACGTCAGGTTGATCTCATCAGCCGCCATCACCTTCTCCATCACGAAGCGCTCGCGCAGCGTCTGCGTGTCATAGTGCTTCACATCTGCCGGGTGACAGGCCGTCTGGAAATAAACGTTTTGTTGTGCGCTAGCTGTCAGTGCAGCAAATCCAAGCGCAAGAAACAAGAATGCTTTTTTCATATACTTTGAATTTTAAGTTGTATGCTGATTATTCGGAAACAAATGATCGTAATGGACATAATTATTCGGGGATAATGTATTCGCGGTAATTATCTTGATTGATAAGAACGAACTCATTTTCCTCTGGCAGGAAGAGATAACGCTCTGTATGAAGGGTTTCTTCTCCAAAGTTAAAAAGGATTCCACGTTCCTGATGGGTAATACGGAGATAATTGAATAATTGAGCACGATGTTCGGGACATATCTCGCTCATCGCTTTCAACTCAATAACGATACCTCTATAATAAAAATCAGCAAAGTATGTTTTCTCCATTTGCTCACCCTTATAGTACATGTGCAATTCCTTCTCACGTTCTACGGTAAGACCATTTCGCCTGCACTCCATTGCAAGAGCCTCCTGATAGATGGGTTCCGCCAAGCCCCATCCCAAGGTGTTATGAACCTCCATGGCCATACCCACCATCTGGTACATATCCATATACTCTTGCTGTGTCATTGGATGATTTGACTATCGGAAAATATTATGTTTATTACGATAATTCGTGTTTAATACAATTACATCATTGTTCTTTCGCTTTTTGTTTCTCGTCGGCGAGGATGCGGCGGCGGTTGAGGAACATCATGACGACCGTGAAGCCGGAGAGGAGGCCCATGCCGATGTAGTCGAGGCTCTTGCAGGCGCGGAAGATGACCCAGCCGAAGAGCGACGAGCAGAAGTCGAGGGCACCGGCCAGGAAGCCTTCGGGCACGTGGGCTGCGGCATCCTGCGTGGCAGCATAGACGGAGTTGGCAGCCGCCGTGAAGTCAGCACTCATATCCGTGACGAAGTACAGACCTACGGTGAGAGCCACGAGGCCGATGATGAACGTCTTCACCACATTATTCTTCGTGATGGGAAGCACCATGGGGAACAGGTAGAACATACCCGCCAGCGATGCCAGCGGCAGGAACTGGTTGCCCGGCAGCACGACGGCCAGGAACAGCACTGTGGGAATCAGCAGGAGGCTGACGACGAGCGTCGTGGGATGACCGATGACCAGTGCGGGGCTCATGCCGATATGCACCTTCTTACCGTTGAACTTCTTCTCCACCACCTCCTTGGTCTTCTGGCTGATGGGCATCAAACCGTCGATGAACAGCTTCGTGATGCGCGGTATCAGCTCCATCACAGCACCCATGATGACACCCAGCGAGAGGATGATCTTAGCGGCATCGCCGTTCCACTCCTTCACGCTCAGCGCACCAATCAGCGCACCCACGATGACACCCAAGATCAGCGGCTCGCCCAGCACGCCGAACTTCTTCTTCAGTCCTTCCGCATCGATGTCCAGCTTCGAGAAGCCGGGGATACGGTCCAGCAGCCAGTTGATGCCGATGGCGAAGGGCACGAAGCTCTGGCAGAAAGGCTGCGGGATGCTGATGCCGTCCAGGTCGTAGTGTTTCTGGAACTGCTCAGCCGTGAGGTCGGCCATCACGAGTGTGAACATATAGCAGACGATGGCAGCGAAGTAGCCCCACGCCAGGCTCTGGTCCTTGACGAAGAACACCACAGCGCCGATGAAAGCGAAGTGCCAGTAGTTCCACAGGTCGATGTTCACGGTACGCGTGGTCTTCGTGAGCACCATCAGGAAGTTGACACCCAGGCAGATGGGGATGATCAAGGCGCCCACAGCCGTGTTATAGGCCACGGCAGCAGCGGCGGGCCAGCCCATATCGAAGATGCCCAGCTGCAGCTCGTAGATGTCTGAGATGTTCTTCAGCGGGCCGTTGAAGTTGGTCGTCAGCAGCGCCGTGACAATACCGAGGCCCACAAAACCGACGCCCACGAAGAGGCCACTCTGCAGTGCCTTGCCGAATTTCAGGCCGATGCACAAACCGATAATCGTAAACAGGATGGGCATCATCACCGATGCACCCAACGAGATAATGTAAGCAAAAACATGTTCCATGTTTTTTCAGTTTAAAGTTTAAAGTTTAATGTTTAATGTAATTACTTATGATAATCGTTATAGGAGTTATAAAGGCCAGACAACAACTTTTGTATAACGATGGCCTTTTCGTCCATTGAATCAAGTTCTGCCTTATTAATATAACCGACATCAAAAGACAATTCCAATTGGCACATAGTTTCAGATAATGAACCTTGGGCATATTCTATGAAACGCAATTTCTCTTTCTTTGAAATACGTCCTGCACATTCTGCAATATTTGAAGGGATTGATGAGGCCGCTCTACGCATTTGATCACATAGCGCAAAGCGTTCTTCAACAGGGAATTTCTTTAAAAGTATATAAACAGTCTTATTGAAAGCCCGTGCATGTTGATATACAACCAGCTTTCTGTATGAGAAGTTTTCACTACTGAAATACATTTCTCATTAAACTTTAAACCTTAAACTTTAAACTGGTTCTATTTCTCAAATGAAATCGTCCCTCCCCCGATATTATTGCCATCGGCGAAGATTTGGATGCGGTACTGGCCGGCCACGAGCATCTCGTTGACATCCCAATAGACGGTGACGGGCGTTTCCTCACCATTGTACTCGATGTCCTTGCGGATGCTGTACTCCAGACGGCGGTTCTCGAAAGCGAAGGTGCCGCCGCCGTTCAACACCTCACCCGTAGGCTTGAGGATGCGAACGAAGATGGACTTGTTACCGGCAGCCGCTGTCACATTGCGGGCGATGCTGAAGGCGACCTGGAACTTCTTGACATCAGCAATCTTCTTGGCATCCTTGCCTTTCTTGTTCAGGGCGTTGATGCGAATACCGATGGCGTCCAGCTGGCTGGCGATGGCCACCTTGTCCGTCAGCGTCGCACGCTCCTCGCTGAGATGCGAGATCTGCTGTGCCTG
Source organism: uncultured Prevotellaceae bacterium (assembly GCA_947170495.1). Classification (GTDB taxonomy): domain Bacteria; phylum Bacteroidota; class Bacteroidia; order Bacteroidales; family Bacteroidaceae; genus Physcousia. Next base: position 37,128 of record CAMVUB010000009.1, on the reverse strand, counting down.
CTGTGCCTGCTGGATGCGCAGGTTCTCGTTCTCACCCATGAGCTGCGTGTTCAGGCGGTTCAGCGAGTCGATCTCGGCCACGAAGCTCTTCAACACCTCGCGCATCGTTGCCAGCTCCTTCTTCAGGCGCGTGATCTCGGCCGCATCGTTGCTCTTCGTGCGTCGCAGCTCCTCCAGCAGCTCCTGTGTGCGCTGCTGTTCGCGTTCCAGCTGCGCCATCAGCGAGTCGTTGGTGACCTGCGTCTTCATCTCGTTGTACTGCTGTGCAAAGTGTTCATACTCGTTCTCCATCTCGCGCTTGTCCATCTCGGCGAGCTCAAGCATCTGCTTGTTCTCTTCGTTGGACTTGTTCAGCGAGTAGATCAGGTACGCCATGCCACATATCAGCACAGCGACCACTGCCAAGAGGGCATAAAGTGTCTTTTTGTTCATATTTTTACCTAATTTGACGGCAAAGTTAGTAAAAACTTTCAACTTTAAACCTTAAACTTTAAACTTTTTCTTACTTTTGCCCACATAAAACATAAAAACTGACGATAAAATGTTCAAACGACCCTCTTTTCCGGCACTCTTTCTATGCCTGTTAGCCTCCGCAACCCTTCAGGCGGCCGTCACTGTCAAGAAGTTGAACCCCACCACCGTGGAAGTCACACAAAACAGCCAGGTGCTGACCCTCGACTTCTACGGCCCCAACATCGTGCGTCTCTTCCTGGATCCCCAGGGCGGCATTGTGCGTGACCCCGTGGCCACACCGCCCGCACAAATCCTCGTCGAGCAGCCGCGACGTGACGTGGGCGGCCTCACCGTGGAGGAGGATGCCTCCTTCTATCGCGTGCAGGCCGGGCAGCTGGTCGTCAGCATCGCGCGCAACAACGGCCTTATGACGTTCTCCGACCGCAAGTCCGGTCGCATCGTCACGCGCCAGCTCCCCATCGAGACAGCCCCGGAAACGGGTTTCGCCGGCTTCTACTTCAATGACAAACAGAGCGCCCTGACCCTCTCGGCCGACGCCAACGAATATTTCTATGGCGGCGGTGTGCAGAATGGTCGCTACTCGCATAAGGGCACCGTCATCGCCATCGAGAACACCAACAACTGGGTGGATGGCGGCGTCGCCTCCCCCACCCCCTTCTATTGGAGCACAGCCGGCTACGGCATCCTGTGGCACACCTTCCGTCCGGGTAAGTATGACTTCGGTGCCACCGAGCCCGGCAAGGTGAAGCTCTCCCATGAGGAAGCCTATCTCGACCTCTTCCTCTTCGTTGACGACGGCTGCGTGCCCCTCCTCAACGACTTCTACCAGCTCACCGGCCATCCCGTCCTCCTCCCCAAATTCGGCTTCTACGAAGGCCACCTGAATGCGTATAATAGGGATTACTGGAAAGAACTGGCCCCCCTTTCGCCCCCCGAGGGGGGCACGGATGATGTGTCCACTTCCCAAAAATCAACAGAAGCCCCCTCGGGGGCCGTAGGGGGGGCCGCCATGGCTGGCCCCAACGGCTCCGTCCTTTTTGAGGACGGCAAATACTACAAGGAATCCCAGAAACCTGTGGAAGGCGGTATCCGCGAGAGCCTCAACGGCGAGCTCGACGGCAACTACCAGTTCTCCGCCCGCGCCGTCATCGACCGCTACGAGGCAGCCGACATGCCCCTCGGCTGGGTGCTCCCCAACGACGGCTACGGCACCGGCTACGGCCAGACGGAGACCCTCGAAGGCAATGTCGAGAACCTGAAGCAGTTCGGTGACTACGCCCGCTACCACGGTGTGGAGATCGGTCTGTGGACACAGAGCGACCTGCACCCTAAGGAGGGCATCGAGGCACTTCTGCAGCGCGACATCGTGCGTGAGGTGCGCGACGCTGGCGTCCGCGTACTGAAGACAGACGTGGCATGGGTCGGTGCCGGCTACAGCTTCGGCCTCAACGGCGTCGCCGACGTGGGACAGATCATGCCCTACTACGGCAACGATGCGCGCCCCTTCATCATCTCCCTCGACGGCTGGGCAGGCACACAGCGCTATGCCGGCATCTGGACCGGCGACCAGACGGGCGGCGAGTGGGAGTACATCCGCTTCCACATCCCGACATATATCGGTTCCGGCCTCAGCGGACAGCCCAACATCAGCTCCGACATGGACGGCATCTTCGGCGGTCGTAACATCCCCGTCAATGTGCGCGACTTCCAGTGGAAGACCTTCACGCCCATGCAGCTCAACATGGACGGCTGGGGCAGCAATGCCAAGTACCCGCAGGCCCTCGGCGAACCCGCCACCAGCATCAACCGCTGGTACTTGAAGCTGAAGTCCATGCTCATGCCCTACACCTACACCATCGCCCACGAAGCCATCGATGGAATGCCTATAATTAGGCCCTTATCCCTCAACGCTCAACTCTCAACCCTCAACTATCAATTCTATTACGGTCCCAGCTTCCTCATCGCTCCCATCTACCAGAACACCGCCGCCGATGCCGACGGCAACGACGTCCGCAACAACATCTACCTGCCCGAGGGGCAGTGGGTGGATTGGTTCACGGGGCGCTGCTATGAGGGTGGTCGCATTCTGAACCAGTTCGATGCACCGCTGTGGAAGCTGCCCGTCTTCGTGCGCCGCGGCGCCATCATCCCCGCCATCCACGCACACAACAACCCCAGCGATATCGACACGCACACGCGCGGGTTCTATATTTATCCGCTCGGCCACACCGAGTTCACCGCCTACGACGATGACGGCCGCACACAAGCGTACCTGCGCGGCGAGAGCACGACGACCCACATCACGAGCGACCTCAACGCGAAGGGGCAGCTCCGCCTCACCGTAGAACCCACACGCGGCAGCTTCGCAGGCTTCGAACGTGAGAAATCCACTGAATTCATCGTACCTCTGCAGGCACGTCCCAAACGCGTCACGCTCCTCATGAACGGCAAGAAAGTGCGCATCGACGAGGTCGATGAGCTCGATGACTTCACCAAGAAGACCAACGTCTTCTACTACGATGCCGCCCCGCAGCTCAACCTCTGGGCCACGCCCGGCACACCGATGGCTGACGTGCAGGTCATCCACACGCCGCGCCTCTACGTCTGCGCCGCCGACATCGACATCACCACCACAAAGCTCGAGGTCATCATCGACGGCTACACCTTCGACGCCTCCAACCACCAGCTCCAGCGCAGCGGCGCCCTCGCAGCACCCACGCTCCTCACCGATGACTTCGAGGACGGCTGCCTCTCACCCTCGGCCCACGCGCTGCCGCTGAAATGGACCGCCGTGGAGAATGCCGACTACTACGAGATAGAGCACCAAGGCCAACTCTACAGCACCATCACCTCCCCCGCCTTCACCCTTGAAGGCCTGGAACCCGAGACCAACTACGAGGTCCGCGTGCGCGCCGTGAACAAGGATGGCCAGGGCGAGTGGGCACGCGAGAAATTCCGCACCAGCCCCGACCCGCTGCGCTTCGCCATCCGCGGCATCACCGCCGAGTGCACCATCCCCGACCAACCCGGACAGGGCATACGCCATCTCTTCGACTTCGACGAAGGCACCACCTGGCACACCGCCTGGAACCAGCCCAATGCCACGCCCTTCGACCTCCTCCTCGACCTCCACGTCATCACGCAGATCGACAGCATCCGCTACGTTCCCCGTCCCGACCTCGGCAACGGCACCTTCGCCCAATACACCGTCGAATACAGCCTCGACAAACAGCAGTGGTCTCCCCTCCCTCACGGGAGGGGCACGGGGGTGGGTCTCCGCTATATCAGAATCCACGTCACCGACGCCCGCGGTGGTTTCGGCAGCGGCCAGCAGATCTACGTCTTCCGCAACCCCGAGGCTGAGATGACCATCCCCGGCGACATCAACCACGACAACCGCATCGACGAGAACGACTTCACCAGCTACATGAACTACACCGGCCTGCGCCAGGGCGACGGCGACTTCGAGGGCTACATCTCACATGGCGACCTCAACCGCAACGGCCTCATCGACGCCTACGACATCAGCACCGTCGCCATCGAGCTCGAGTCTGGCGTCAGCAGCCGCCGCGTGCCGCCCGTAGCCGGCACCGTCACCGCCGTCGCCGACAAGAAGATTGTCGCTGCCGGCGACATCGTCACCATGACCGTCAGCGGTCGCGGCCTCCAGAGCGTCAACGCCCTCAGCTGCGCCATCCCGTATGACGCCACCCAGTGGGAGTACCTCGGCATCGAGCCCGTAGGCATGCAGGAGATGCGCAACCTCACCTACGACCGCCTCCACACCAACGGCCAGAAGGCCCTCTACCCCACCTTCGTCAACTGCGGTGAGCATCCCTATGTCGAGGGCGACACCACCCTCTTCATCCTCCGCTTCCGCGCCAAGCAACGCGGCAAGTTCACCCTCACCCCGCAGGACGCTATCCTCCTCGACAAATACCTCAACGTCCGCAGTTGGTAGCGTAAGCTGCATCACCTTACACAGCAGGCTGCATCATACGATGCAGCCTGCTGTTGTCTGGGCCTATTATTTGACCTATAGGTCGTTTTTTCCTGCCTCAAGGGCTTGTTTTTTTGGGAAGACCGTGGTCTTGCGGCCGTAAGACTGCGGTCTTATTGCATGAAGACCGCAGTCTTCTAAAAATAGCCCCTTAGGACTTCCTCCCCCCTTGGGGGAGTTAGAGGGGGGCCGTCCGCAGTTGGTAACAAAAGACACTAGTAGTCCCTCGCCTTACCCTCTACAGTGTCTACGCGCAGACACTGTAGAGGGTTTGCTTAGACACTGCAGTGGACACGCAGCACCGGGTAGATTCGTTTAATATATAATAAGGTGTACCTACTATACAGCTGCGGGGGCTTTGAAATCAGTTTTTCAGGGGGGCAGCGGCACTTTTTTGTGAAAATGTTTGTCCATTTCACACTTAATCCCTACTTTTGCCGCGTGTTTCCCGTAAAAGGGCCACGATTTTTCTATTTTGCTCAATCGCCAGACGAAACTACCACCCTCGAAAAGGCTTACCGAGCAATAAGACAAGAAATGTTGAAGAATGCGCTATATAGTGCAGGCTTCTAACGTAATTTCTTGTGGGCTGTGGTAGGCCCCGTCTGGCGTACGACTGAGGTCTGCGCTTTTTTCATGCCCGTACGTCTCGCACGCTCACTCCCCTCTAAATTAGTGCACCTCCTCGCCACTCTTATCGAAGGTTCAACTAATTCATATTATTTCTAACTAACATTATTGAGCAAATGAAAAGAAAACTACTTTTCGCGGCGATGCTTATCGCTGGTGCGCTTGGGACTCTAAGGGCACAAACGGATGTGACGAGTACGTACATCACGAATCCGAGTTTCGAACTTGGTACAAGCGGAACCCCGGCCGCATCTGCTGAGTCAGGAGCATTTGACGCCCCTTATGGCTGGACTACCGAAAATCTCCCTTCGAGTGGAACACAAAACTTCGGTATCTTCCAAAACGACGGCAAAACCCCCTCGAACTTTGGTAAGAGCGTAGCTCCTGCTGATGGTACATATTACTATCTTGGTCGCAAGTCGTGGAGTGGCAGCCTTGCTGTTACTTTCTCGCAATCTCCTACTCTCCCCGCTGGTACTTATGCACTTGATGTTGCATACAAAATTGCAACATATGCTTCAGCTTCTGCTGGAACTCTTCAGTTGAAGGCATCAGCATCCGGCTCCGAGCTTAGCAGTAAAGACTCTCCTGTTGGCGCACAGAAGGGCGACAACTCCAACTATTTCAACAAGTGCGGTTGGACACGCATTTCTTTGCCTTTTACCGTGGCAGCCGATGGTGAGGTTAAGCTCTCCATCGTAATGAACTTTAACCCTGGCAATCAGAACATGAAGCAGGAGGCTATCCTTATCGACGATGTTCATTTGTATAGCATAAGTGCTGCATCTCCCACAGACCCTGCCGATGTCACAGGTTGGCTTGTTAATAACTCCTTCGAGCTAGATACCTATACTGGAACTTTGGATGGCAGCAGCACGGCCAGCAGCGGTAGCCTGAATTATCCTACTGGTTTTAATTTCATGTTAAAGACCGAAGGCTGGAACAACTGCGTCAACGTGACTGATGCTCCTTATTATGGAATGTACGCTCGTGAGACATGGGCTGCAACCATCAATGAGTTGAAGGTTTATCAGTCGCTTACTGGCCTGCCCAGAGGTGTATATGAAATCAGCGCTGTTGCCCGTACGAATGATGCTGGCGCCGATGATATCTGCACCTATGGCAAGGTGGGTGAAGAAACCACTTATTCAACACCCTGGGACCAGTCAAAGATGAATGCCACATGGAATGGCTTCGATAACTGGCAAAAGTTGTCCTCTCTGTTTGCAGTTGGTGATGGAGGTACGGCAGAAGTGGGACTCCACTCTACGCACTTCATGCAGTTCGACCACTTCACGATGAAGTATTATGGCGATGTTACCGTTGCTCAGGTAAGATTGGCTACATATATTGCAGCTTATAATGCCGCGATAGCTGAGGCTGAAGCTTTCACCGAGGAAAGCTTGTTTGCCAGCGACTGGACTATATTGCAGACAGCAATCTCGGACAATACGCTCAACCTGAGTGACCCAGGCTTGACCGAAAGTCAACTGACTACAGCAACGGCCAACTTAGAGGCTGCCAATACTGCGGCAACTGCTGCTGTTGCAGGAAAGACGAATTACGAAACTGCAACAAGTCTGATTGGCGGAGGCACGAATATTGATTTGACAAGTATGATTACGAACCCGAGTTTTGAAACTGGCAATTTCACAGGCTGGAACAGCGACGGTTCTATACCTGCTCAGACACAGGGTAATAAGTCTTTCGACAATGTACAGGGTGATATTTATGCTGAGAAATGGCACGTTGAAGGTACACTTGATGTCAATCAGACCATCAAGTACCTGCCTGTCGGTATCTACCAGGCAAGCGCTTATGTATATTCTAGCACAGGTGATGCTACGTTCTATGCTAATGGCGAGTCAAAAGATGTTACTACATCCCAAAAATACTTTGCAGTAATAGAAGTCGCCGATAAGGGAAGCATTAAGATTGGTGTAACATGTAACGTAACGGGATCAACATGGTTCTGCTTTGACGGCTTCGAACTGAAGTACCTCGCCTCCAGCTATGCTGCTCTGCCTTATACGCTGGCAACAGGTAAGATGGGTACAGACAAGTCTGCCGCTCAAGCATCTGCTGAAGCCACATTCTTGGCAAATCCTAATATGACCACCTATGAGGCTCTTCTCTCTGCAATCGCAGATGCCGAAGCTTCTGTTGCCAATTATGCAAAGCTGAAGACAGCAATCGACAAGGCTGAAGGTGTAAGAGATGCTAACAACTTTGTAACAGCAGCAGCCACAACAGCTCTGGAGAATGAAATCAGCACCGCTACAACCGCTTGGACAGACGTAACCTATACTGATGCACAGTGCACGAGTGAAATCGCCACTCTCGGTTCAACCGTCAGCGGTTGGCATGCTATCGCAGATGAAGGCGTTTCTGGCGCATATATCGCAAGCACTTGGAGCAAGACGCCCGAGAATTGGTTCAATGCGCCCTACATCAACACATGGTCAACCGAAGGTGACAACGACGGTTCGGGCTTCTCTGTTCCCTTCTTTGAGTATTATACCGAAAACAATCAGAACCTTGGTGCGAACACCTTTACAGCTACACTGACAGGTTTGGCCAACGGTATGTATGAGGTTGAGCTGTGGGCTCGCGCACAGCGCAGAAGCGATGCTGACTTCAATGGCGATAACAGCATGATTACAATGAGTGTTAATGGTGGTGACGCAGTCAGCATCATGAGTGGTCAGACTACTGTTGGTACTGGTGGCAACACAATGCGTCTTGGTCGCTATACCGCTCGTGGCGAAGTTTCTGACGGAACCCTGACGCTCAGCATTGATGTAAAACTTGGCTCTAATGTTCACTGGCTCAGCTGGCGTGACATTACATACACTAAGCTCGACGCTGCCAATATGACCATCACAGATGCTCAGTATGCAACCTTCGTGGCTCCGTTCGACGTGGAGATTCCTGCTGAAGTTGAGGCTTACACCGTTGAGACTGCTACTGGTGCTACATTGAATCTCACTCCGGTTGCTACCACCATTCCCGCCAACACGCCTGTTATCCTCTACAAGGAAACAGCTCTTGCAGCAACCACATTCTATGGAAAGCCTGTTGCCGGAACTCCTGTAGCCGGTCTCCTCACTGGTGTCTATAGCGATACGCCTGCTCCTAACGGAAGCTATGTTCTCCAGAACAATGACGACAAGGTAGGCTTCTATGTGGTTAATACCGCAGTGGCTAATCCTACCGTAGGTGCCAACCGCGCTTATCTCACCGATGGCGGTGGTAGCGAAGTGAAAGCCTTCTTCTTCGATGAGGGTCTGGTTGATGCCATCCGTACAATTGACAATGGAAAGTTGACAATGGACAATGCAGAGATCTTCAACCTCGCTGGACAGCGCATGAACAAAGTCCAGAAGGGCGTGAACATCGTGAATGGCAAAAAGGTTATGGTAAAATAATATAGGATACGACTATGGAAAAGAAAGTATATATCACTCCTGCGCTGACACAAGTACGTGTGCAGACGGAAAACATGATGGCCCTCTCCAAAATAGGAGGCGGTACGGCAACTGATAACCCCGTGCTCTCCAAAGGTTCTGGCGACTGGAACATCTGGGGCGAGTCAGCTCCTGCTCCTCAACAAAACAACCTCCCGTAACTGCACGGGAGGCTTTACCCCGCACCAGGGAGCGTTCCCTGGGTGTTAGTTATTTATTGTTAGACATCTGCCCTGCGCTGTGAAGCGCGGGGCAGTTTTATTAATGAAGAAGAACCATAGAATCGAAGCAGACGCTTTTAAGGAAGAAGTGTTTATCGCAGTAAACAAATCTCTTCCAAAAGTGTTAACGCGGGTAAACACTTATTGCTTTTGCAAAAGTAGTGATTAGTCCGAAGCGAGCAAAGGAATAACGCAGAAAAACGCGGAAAGGAACCGAAAAAACCTCGCGCTTCGCGCTAAAAAACATATTCAGCAGTGCGCAGCTTTTTTTAGTGAAGCGCAGCGAAACGATGTTTTTTCCGCTGGGACGGCTAAGTTTCGGAACGAAACCGTACTGTACTTGCGGCTAGCGCGAGAGCTGGCTCTCAGGCGCAAGGCCGTAAGGACAGGACGAAAGCTCAAAGAGCTCAGCCCCACTGCGGGGTTTTTATTGTTTTTGTCTTCAAACATTTATAATTGATACTTCAATTACTAAGAAAACTGCAAAACTGCCACCTGTGCGCTGTAAAGCATTGAATTACTTGCAGTCACATGGGTGGCAGTTTGGGTGGCAGATGGGTGGCAGTTGACAGTTGAAAGTTGAGAGTTGAGAGTTGAGAATTGAGGATAGAGGATTGAGGGATGAGGGTTGAGGAGAGTGAGGGATGAGGGGCGTTGGGTTTTATCATACATGAGAAAATATTTTATCATGCATGAGAAAATGTTATATCATGCATGAGATTCGCGTGTCCCATGCATGGGACGCGAGCGTCCCACGTGTGGGACACGACGAGACTACGGCTTCGGGAAGTAATAAGCAAGCGTCGCATAAAGATAATACATTTTCGGAGGGAAAGCAAGGAAATCGCGCTTTTCCTGCATAAACCTACACCTTTTTGACCATCTGCCACCATATTTGCCACCCACGAAACTGAAATAAATCAGCAACTTACATCACATGGTGGCAGTTTTGCAGTTTTTTGTGAGTTTTTTAAGAAATAGACTCGTAAAATCGAAGCAGACGCTTTTAAGGAAGAAGTGTTTATCGCAGTAAACAAATCTCTTCCAAAAGTGTTAACGCGGGTAAACACTTATTGCTTTTGCAAAAGTAGTGATTAGTCCGAAGCGAGCAAAGGAATAGCACAAAAAGTGGAGGTGAACGATGAAAAAAATGGAAAATAGACGCGCTTGCGCAAAAACATTCAACTTTAAACCTTCAACCTTAAACTTTTTACTTACCTTTGCGACAAGATTAGGAAAGCGATATGGCAAAAGATAAGACGATGTACGTCTGCGAGAACTGCGGGCAGGAGAGTGCCAAGTGGATTGGCAAGTGTCCGTCGTGCGGGCAGTGGAATACGTTTAAGGAGTTTAAAACAAGACCCACCCCTAACCCCTCCCGTCAGGGAGGGGGACGGCTGGCGCTGTCTTCACAGGCTGCCTCCCGCCCTATCCCACTCTCCGACATCCGGGCCGACGAGGAGCCGCGCATGGATATGCACGACGAGGAGCTGAACCGCGTGCTGGGCGGCGGACTGGTGCCGGGTAGCCTGGTGCTGCTGGGCGGCGAGCCGGGCATCGGCAAGAGCACGCTGGTGCTGCAGACGATCCTGCGCCTGACGGACAAGAAAGTGCTTTATGTCAGCGGTGAGGAGAGCGCGCGACAGATTAAGCTGAGAGCCGACAGGCTGGCACCTGTAAACCCGCCGTCGGCGGATTTACAGGTAGTATGCGATACGTCGTTGGAGAATATCTTTGAGCATATCGAGGCGGAGCAGCCGGACTTGGTCGTCATCGACTCCATCCAGACGATTTCCACCGAGGCCGTGGAATCCTCGCCGGGCTCGCTCTCACAAATCCGCGAGTGCGCCGCAGCGCTACTGAAATATGTCAAGGGCGATTCATCTCCCCTCCCCTCCATCATCCTCATCGGTCATATCACCAAGGAGGGCACGCTGGCGGGTCCGAAGGTGCTAGAGCATATCGTGGATACGGTGCTGCAGTTCGAGGGCGACCAGCATTACCTCTATCGCATCCTGCGCTCGCAGAAGAACCGCTTCGGCAGCACGGCCGAGCTGGGCATCTATGAGATGCGGCAGGACGGTCTGCGCCCCGTGGCCAACCCCAGCGAACTGCTGCTGACCGACAACCAGGACGGCCTCAGCGGCATCGCCATCGCCGCCGCCATCGAGGGCGTGCGCCCCTTCCTCATCGAGACGCAGGCGCTGGTGAGCACGGCGGCCTATGGCACCGCCCAACGTTCGGCCAACGGCTTCGACTACCGGCGGCTGAACATGCTGCTGGCGGTGTTGGAGAAGCGCGTAGGCTTCAAGCTGGCGCAGAAGGATGTGTTCCTGAATATCGCGGGCGGCTTGCGTGTCACGGACCCTGCCATTGACCTGGGCGTCATCGCCGCCATCCTCTCCTCGAATGTCGATACGGCCATCGAGCATGACACGTGTCTGTGCGGCGAGGTGGGCCTCTCGGGCGAGATACGTCCCGTCAGCCGCATCGAGCAGCGTATCGCCGAAGCGCAGAAGCTTGGTTTCCAGCGCATCCTCATCCCTGCGGCCAACCTCAAGGCCGTGAACCCTCACGACTACAGCATCGCCATCGTGCCCTGCCGCCGCGTGGAAGATGCCTTCCGCGCCCTCTTCGGCTAATCGGTAACAAAACAATCAACGGGCGCAGATTTGCGCCCGTTGACTTTTCCCTATTCGTCCCATAGTTCTTCCCACTCGTCTTCCTCCTCTTTAGTGAGACCAAACCCCACTTGCGTTTCACTGATGGGAATGGATCCTAGCAGCAAATGCGACCCAGCTTGTAAGAATACCGTGATGAGGCACGGGGAAATATATGCTTTCTTTTCCATAATCGTATCCTATTATTTTACCAGTACTTTCTTGCCATTCACGATATTTACTCCGCGCTGCAGCTTACTCATCCTCAGACCGGCGAGGTTGTATATTTCACTTCTTCCATCTTCCATCTGACCTCTTACATCGCTGATTGTATCAGCGTCATCCCAATCGAGTACAAAGCCCTTGACGCTACCCACCTCGCTTGCGGGCAGATAAGCGCGATTAGCCGCCAGGGTGCCGTCGTCGCTGAGCTTGTAGAATCCCAACTGACCCTCCACGATATTGAGGACATAGCCATTGAGATCGGAACCCGACGTTGCTACGAGCACACCTGCCAGCCTATTGCCATCAGTGTATGCACTCGCGTCATCATTCACAGTTGCCGTGGCATTGGTGACGGCCTCGTCAGACACAAGCAACGCAGCCGTGGATGCCGGTAGATCATGCCCCATCGCTGTCGGCTTCGCCCACTCACCATTCACCGCAATCTTATACGCCGTCACCGTGCTGGGCAGCGTAATGCCGAAGGGCAGGTACAGCGTAGCATACGACTTCCCATTGATGGGAGAGAGCGTGAAGGAATAGTCACGGGAGAGAGTGACGGTAAAGTTCGTAATGTAAGCAGAGTTGCTATTCGAAGAGTTTGAATTAGAGAGAGTTATTCGTGTTTGCTTCACCTTTAGCCCGCTGACTGTAAGGTAGGATGGTGGATTCTGCGCGGTTTTATTCTTGTTGATTGCTACAGAAGAACCGTCCTCGGCTGTCAGCGTATATGTCTCAGTGCTGGTACCATAGTATCCGCCGATGGTGTATCCCGTGATGTAATAACCGTCGGGGGCTGTGATGGTATATACATCACTGGCTCCTGTTGCGCTGGGCTTAAAGAGCAATACACGCTGGTCATATCCACCTTGGCGATTAAAGGCTGAATAAGAAGCTTCGACTTTAACTCCCGTTACTCCCGAAGAAGCATTGCTTGTGAAATCCGTAGCCCAGCCTGATGAAGGGTTCCACGAGCACCAAGGCGCACTGCTGTTGGTTTCTCCTTGAGAGATGAAAGTTACCGTAGGATGGGCATACTCTTCATACAGCTCATCAATCTTGGCGTTGATGAGTTCGCTGCTGAGAACGACGTAGTTCATGGCATAGCAGTCTATCCTTTCATTGTTGCCGATGCTACCGTCTTCAAAGATGATAGCGAGGTCGCCGTTGGCGAGCTTCTGCATAGAGCTGTAGGCGGCATAGCCGGGTTGCAGCTGGAAGGCTTCCTTCCATGTCTCGCCCTGGTCAAAGCTCATATACAGGCGCAAATCCTTGCGGTAGGTGCTGTAGGCTTTGGTCAGCGTGTGGAAGATAACATCGGGACGGCTGGCATTCTCCGTCGCACGGTTATAATAAAGGATGTCAGCATTACAGCCGTTGGCATTCATCTCGCTGCCCCAATTGGAGGCCGTGCCCCAAGAGCTGATGCCACTGCCGCTGGCATCGCCCGTGGTGCGGTTGTGAGCGCGGATTGCAGTGCCGTTGTAGCTACCCTTGCGGACAGAGAGAAGCAGGGAGTTGTCATTCATAATCTCCAGCTTCGACTCATCGCCGTTGCCGTATGCCACTGTGGGCTGTACATGCCACGTCGCACCTTTATCATCGGAGTAGAGGGGATAGATATTGGTAGTTCCGCTCACCTTGCCGAGGAAAGCGAAAGCCATGCGGCCATTGTCGAAGGTGACACCCTTGCCGCCTGTAGTGAAGGCAGACTGGAAAGTGAGCCCACCCTTATCAATATCGCTGTAAATATCGGTCACTGCCGACCAGGAAGCGCCATTGTCTGTGCTCTTGGAGTAGGCCATGTTATGCATACCCGCAGCATAACAATTGGGGCCAGCCGCCATTAGGCAGTGGAGCGTGCCATCGGCATCGCGCACGATGGCTGGGTCGCCATAGCCACTACTTGCAGTATTGGAACCGTCGCCAGCAGCCACTGTTACTTCGCTCTCCCATGTCAGACCACCATCAGTGCTGCGACGGGATACGACATCGATTTTATGGGCACCATAACCATTCGTGGAAGTCTTGCCAAGGTCATTGGGATGATCATAGCGCAGGTCTGCGAGTGCCACGATGCCGCCATCGGCGGTGTTGATCATTGTGGGGATACGGTAGTAAGTGGTATTGGCGTGCGAGGGAGTCCACAGCGCCGTCTGCTGCTTGTAGATGCGCATCACGCCGTCGGGGTTGCCGCTGGAGGTGAGGTCGAGAACTTTTCCTGTTTCACCCAGCATATTGGTGTAGGTGATGCCTGTTACGGCAGCATCTATGGTTGCCCATTCGGTGGCATCAGATTTTACATCAGCCGTCACCCAAAGATAGACCACTTCATCAGCACCAATAACTGTTGTCGTCAACGGGATGTTGAGCGAGCCAGCCGGAGAGGTGTCACCGCTAATCTTAACAGGTGTAGCGTCTGCAGACCTCAACTCATCGCATGTCGTGCGATAGATGGCAACATTGCTAAGCTGATCAACTCCGGTGAGCGTTAGGGCGAGTGATGTAGGTGTAGAGTCGAGTGTGGGTGTAATCTTCAGACGGAGCAGCGGCTGCATCGTGTTACCCTTACCCGTTGTCTCATTGCCTTGGATGACTGCCACGTCACTGGCTAACAACGTCTCAGAAGGAGCCACAATGATACGATGGTTCTCTTCGTCAACCATCAGGGATTTATTCTCTGAATCGTAAGTGAAATCAGATGCCGATGGCGTCACGCCTGAAGTGAAGAAGAACGTACCACCATTATAAACGCTCTTCAGACCCGACGCATCACTGCCAGTATAGGTTACCTGCTCATTTTCACTGCCGTTGACAATCAATACCGACCAGGCCACAAAATTATAGAGGATAGGATCTACAGCATAGAATTGTACCATCGGATATTTGTCTGCTACCGTCTGACCTATATAAGGCGTGGCACCTTTTCCCATTGGCACTAGACTCTTTCGTGTACTACCCGTAAGTGCAGAACTAATGACCGAATTATTGGGGTATGAAGTCCTACTGTTAAAAATGATGTAATTACGGCTGGAAGCAGTTAGGCTACTTGTGCCTGATTGAGTAACGTAATGACCATTGGCGCTACGCAAATAACCGCTAACGCCAGCATTTCCCTCAACTTGTGATTGCCCCAAAAACACCAATGAAGCAATTTTTTCATCTGTGGTGCTTGGCTCATTGGTAAGATAGAGTGGATATTGATTTTCATTTACTGTGACATCCGTGGGATAGTTCCTCACGTATTTACCCGAAACATCATCGTTAGTGTAGTTTGTATTTGTGTCACCGCCTACATCTACCCACTTAATCAGATACCAGCCAGTAGTAACTCTAGTGGGAGGAGTCAATATTCCTGCATCAGCAACCTCATAGATATAAATTTTATTTGCATTTCCTGTACCCTTGCCTGCGGTCATATGTATTTTCTGATCGTTACGGTTGATGCCTTGAGTGGCACTGCTGGCATCGAGCGCTGTTGGATAAGTAACACCGCCACTGAAATTAAGAGACCACGCACCTGCTGACGCTTCAGAGGCAACCGATGAAAGGTCGGA
Organism: uncultured Prevotellaceae bacterium; assembly: GCA_947170495.1. Lineage (GTDB taxonomy): Bacteria > Bacteroidota > Bacteroidia > Bacteroidales > Bacteroidaceae > Physcousia. The sequence goes on along the minus strand of CAMVUB010000009.1, from coordinate 21,897 downwards.
TCCATTTACAGGTATGCCCCAGTATTTACCTGTGTAATAGTTCTTGATTTTCCAAGTCCCGTCACCATTATCGATAAGATAATAGACGCTGGCTTCGGTGGCAGAGTTCTGAGAGTTCGGAACATCATAGTTCGTTCCGTTATCCACCACATAGGGCATAGCCGTTCCATTGCCACCGTGACGCAGCACATACGCCTTTCCACTGGTGATGCCGCTTTCGCTGGTCACCTGCGTTCCCACGGTGACTGCGTTCTGTGCGGCCAGATAAGTGTTTGTTCCCGTTGAAAGGAGTAGGAGACATGTGAGTAGTATAGTGCTTTTCTTCATGTGGTATATGTTTTGTTGATGTTATGCTTACGAGGGTGCTATTTGACTACAACCTTCTTACCGTTGATGATGTTCACGCCGCGCTGGGCCTTACTCAGCTGCTGACCGCTGAGGTTGTAGATCATTGAACTTTGATCATTGAACTTTGAACTTTCGGCTTCGTCCGTGGGGGTGAGCCGGATGCCGTCGTGGGAGGGGTCATCGCCCGTTAGGCTGACGGGGAAGAAAGCCCAGTCGTTGTTGCCGCCCGTGGCGGTGGGAGGTTTGTTTCCCCAACCTACTACGGTGGCCTTGTCATCGCCCAGGCTGTAGTCGTTGGCGTCCATGATGATGCCCTCTGCCGACTGTACAAAGAAATGCCCTGCGGTGTCGTTGATCTTGGCGATGGTCAGCGGTTCTACAGGTCGTGCCGTGACGGGCACCGGCGTGCTCTGCTGTATCTTGCCGAAGTAGTTGCCGAAGCCTGTCTGGATGTACATCTTCCCGGCATACGCCTCCATGAGGCGCACGAGATGGCGGGCGGTCTGCGTGGTGGCACCGCTGGGCTGGGTGGCGGTGTTGTGCAGCTTGTGGGTCTGCACGTTCTCGAAGAGATAGCCGCGGGTGGCACCGCGGTCATACATGACATACCATTGCCCCGTCGTCAGGTCGTCAGCGGCGGTGGCTGCGACGAGGATCTCCTTGTCCTTGAGTTCTGGCAACGGCGTGGAAGAGAGAGGGTAGGGGATGTCCTCTTCCGCTATCTCGCTGATGACATACTTGCAGCCTGTGTCGCTGATATTGCTGCCGCTGCCCCAGTTGTAAATCTGGTACGCGCTGGAGAGCGCCGTGCTGGCCTTGTTCGTCTGGTTGAACTGGCAGCTGCCGGAGGTGATGATGACGAAGCCGGGTTCATCGGACTTGCTGACGGTCCATCCGGCTGTGGGGGCTGTGGCCTGGGTCTTGAGGGCGGTGTTGTTGCTGCTGTTGGGGGAAATGAAAGAGGCGTCGGCGATGTTGACGATGTCGTACTTCCCGTCGCCGCGCGCCACGAACTTCCAGCAGGCGGCGGTGGTGATGGCTGTGGCTCCGGCCAGCTCGCTGCCGCTGCCCGAGGAGGTGGCGTAGCGACTGCCGCGCAGGGGAGTGCAGAGCGTGTAGTAGTGAGCATTGTCATCGGTGCTGGTCAGGGGTTGGTTGATGGTCTGTGCCGACAGACCGTTCTTGAAGGTCGTGAAGGCCGTCTGCAATGTTGTCACCTGTGCCTCACGCTCGGCGGCGGTCAATGTTGTCTGCAGCGTGGTTTCCACCTCGGCGACAGCGGCGTTCAACGTGGCAGCAGCACTGACGGGGTAGTAGCCCACCTGTGTACCGCAGACGCTGTTGACGTAGGTCCTGATTTCACCTATCTTTGCCACGACACTCTCTGCATTGGCATCCAAGCTTTGGATGGGTGAGTAGGTGATGCCGTCGAGGGCGTGGCGACCCTCGGCGTCGGTGAGCACGAAGGTGAACATCCATTTGTTGAGGCGCACGCCGCCGGCACTGACGTAGGGCAGCTTCAGCAACACTTTGTTCCAGCCGGCACGCAAGGAGATGGCAATAGGGCTGCGCGCGGGGAAGTTCTCGTTGCCGAGGTCCACCTCGCTGTTGATGCTCTTGCCGCTGTTGGTCCACGTGGGAGCTGGCACCTCTATGTCGTTCACCCAGAGGCGCGAGCCCTTGCGGTCCCAGTTGCCTTTGTCGGGGGCCTTGTCGTTCTCCGAGCGGCTGTAGTTCTGGAACTCGATGAGGGCACCTGCCGTCTGTGCCGTGGGCGAATAGACGTAGGTCCAGGCGTAGGCCGTGGTGTTCAGCTGCGGCGAGGCGAAGAACGCCGGCACAATGGTGCCCCAGGTGTGGCGCAGGTATATGCCGGCGCCTGTGGCCATGCTCGTCGTATAGGTCTTGCCGTCGTAGGTGAACTGGTCGGGCAGGATATCGTCGGTGGACGTCTCGGGCGGGAAGACAGCTGCGGCGTTGCCGCCGTTGGGGAAGGGCTGTGTGATGCGCCAACGCACGTTGGTCTGCTTGACGTAGGGGATGGGCTCATCCTTCAGCCAGGTGTCCTTATAATAAAGGAAGCGGCGCTCCCAGTCGGCAAACGCCTCGAACTCCGCGCCGCTGTTGGGCAGCGTCGTGCCGCCGACCTCGATGTACTGGCTGCCGCCGCCCATCCAGCCGCGTTCGGCGGTGGCGAGGGCGTGGGCATAGAGACCATTCTGGCTGATGATGTCCGTTTCGGTCGGCGTCTTGCGGTCGTTCCAGATAGCGGTGATGGCACCGGCCACCTCGCTGTTGCCCTGCTGGGCGTAATAGACATTGCTCTTGTAGATTCCTACCAGGTCGGCAAAGACATCGAAGTGGTTGACGTAGTTGTAGCGGCAGTCGATATTGGGCAGGCCGTCAATCTTACGGCCACTGGTGCTCCACATCTCCGTCATGTCGATATAGGGCAGGTTCGCCTTGTTGATGCTGACACCGCTGATGGGGTTCCATACGATGCACTTGCGATGGAGCGTCTCCTTGATGTACTGCGACATCTCGTTGACGAAGGCCGCCGTTGTGCCGGCCTCGTCGGCGCCCATGTGGATGTACGGCGCCAGCGGGAAGGCGGCGGCCAGCTCCGAGAGCAATGTCTTCAGGGCTGCCTTGCCCTGCTCGCTGCTCATGGTGAAGCCCATCGCTTTGGTGAAGGCGGTGGAGTGGCCTGGCATGTCAATCTCCGGGATGATGATGACGCCACGCTCGGCGGCATAAGCTTCCAGCTCGGTGCATTGCGCCTGGGTGTAGAAGCTTCCTGCGAAGCGCGTCATGTTGGCGGCTTGGTTGAGTTGCGGGTAGGCCTTCGACTCGAAGCGGAAGCCTTGGTTGTCGGTCAGGTGCCAGTGGAAGACATTGACCTTGAAGCGCGAAAGCAAGTCGATTTCCTTCTTCAGCTCATCGAAGGAGATGAACGAACGGCCTACGTCGTGCATGATGCCGCGCAGCTTGAAGGCCGGGTAGTCGGTGATGCTGACACCTGGAATGGCAGTGCCGCCGGTGGCAGCGGCAAGCTGCATCAACGTCTGGGCAGCACGAATCACGCCCGTCTTTGTGGCGGCGGTGATGGTGATGGCATCTGTGGTGACCTCCAGCTTGTAGCCCTCGTTGTCGAAGCCTGCCAGCGTGTAGTCGAAGGTGCCGAGCGTGGCGGCATCAACGATGTTGACGCTCACGGTGGCGACGGCCGTGGCACTTTGGTGGGGGAAGATGGCGGCGAGGAGCGTAGAGCCTGTCTCGTCGGTGAGCTTCACCTGCCGATTGAGGTCAAAGGTGGCATTGTTCGTGGTCAGCTCGTGCGGCTTGGGCATTAGCAGCGCAGTGGCATCTTGTGCACAGAGGGCGGTTTTCGGAGTCACGAGGCTCAGCAGGAGCAATGCCGCAAAGAAACTTCTTAGCTTCATCTGTGTGATTGTTTGATGGTTAGCCTATTGGTTGATGAGTCGTTATTTCACCACAACCTTCTTGCCGTTGACGATGTTTACGCCCTTCCGGGGCTTGCTCAGCTGCTGGCCGGCGAGGTTGTAGATCATTGAACTTTGAACATTGAACTTTGAACTTTTGGCTTCGTCCATGGCGGGGAGGCTTTCAATGCCGACGGGCAGCTCACCGCCGGCCTTGACGAACCAGTCGAGGATCTGTTCGCGGGTGATGGTGACGAAGTTGATGGCATAGCCGTTGCCGGCGCTGTAGGACTCATCCTCAAAGAGCAGGGCGACATCGCCGCTGGGCAGCTGGATCATGGTGGAGTAGCAGGAGCCGTTGGGCTGGATGTTATAGACATCCTTCCATGTCGTGCCGCCGTTCAGGCTCATGCTTATCTGCAGGCTCTGACGGCCGCTGGTGTTGATGTAGCTGTGGAGCAGGATGTCGGGATCGGTGTCGCTCTGATGGCTGTAGTAGAGGATATCGGCATTGCAGGCGTTGCCCCAGATGTCTCCCGTGCGGGTTTGCGTGCCCCAGTGGAAGGTCACGGTGCCATCGGCGTTCTTCGTGTAGGTGGCGGTGTTCCAGCCGCGGTTGCCGCTCTGGCGCACGGAGAGCAGCAGGCTGCCGTCGTTGCGCTGCTCCAGCTTCGACTCGTCGGTGCCAGTGTAGGCCACGGCATTGCTCAGGCGCCAGTGGGCACCGTTGTCGGTGGAGTAGAGTATATAGTTGACGGTGCCGAGATTGTTCTTGCAGTTGGTGGTGAACATGATGACGCCGTCGGTGGTGGTCAGGCCCTTGCCGGAGGTGGTGAAGATGTTGGTGACGCTGAGGCTGCCGTCGTTGCTGTTCTCGTCATAGAAGGCAGGTGAATCCAGCAGGTTCTTTATCAGCGTCCAGCTCTTGCCGTTGTCGGTGCTGCGGGCGAAGCCGGCCGTGACCATGCCATAGCCCCACGTCTTGCTGCCCGAGGCCATGATGCAGACGAGGTCGCCGTTGGTGGCGCGGGCCAGAGCGGCATCGCCGTAGCCGAAGTAGGCGGCCGTGTAGCCGTCGCCGACAGCGATGGTGGCGTAGTCCTTCCAGGTGCGGCCGCCGTCCTCACTGCGCAGGCTCACCACGTCGATCTTGTGGTTGCCCAGGTCGCTGTTGCTGTTGTAGCGCTTGTCGGCTGCAACGACGATGTTGTCGTTCTCATCCAGGATCATTGCCGGGATGCGGTAGTAGCGGCAGTCATCGGTGGTGGGCTTGAAGATGAAGAGCTGTTGGTCGAAGACTTTCATGCCTTGGCGGTCGGGGCTCCCGATGGCTATGGCATCGAAGGAGGCATCGGCCGACGTGGTATAGTCGATGGTGGTGAGAGCAGCCTTGAGGATGGCGCCCAGCTGGGCATCGTCCTTCACCGTGGCACAGAGCCAGAGGCGGTGCAGCCCAGCGGTGATATTCTCCACCTTGATGTCCGTCGTGGCGCCTATCTCGGTGGCGCTCCCCACGGTGGCTGCCGGGATGTTGGCCAGGAACTCTGTCTCCTTGGTGTCATAGAGATAGAGGCTGCTGATGTTGTCGCGCGTAGCTGCATCCAGGGCAAAGCGGAAGGTGGCCTTCTGCAACACCTGCGACGGGGTGATGTCTATGCGCAGAAGCAGGGCATCGGCATTGCCGCGCCCGGTGGTCTGGTAGCCGCGACTGACGGTGACGTCGCTCTCGAAGAGTGCAATCTCTGCTGGGATGTCATCCAGCTCCACGGGATAGAAGGCCCAGTCGTTGTTGCCGCCAATGCTGGTAGGAACGCTATTGCCCCATCCCACGACAGTGGCCTTGGCATCGCCGGCGCTGAGGTCGTTGGCGTCCAAGATGACGCCGGTGCTGACGCCTTGCAGGTAGAAGTGTCCGTCGGTGCCTGCAATTTTCTTCACCGCGATGGCCTCGGTGGCTCCTGCTACCACGGCCACCTGTGTGTTGTGCTCAATGGTGCCGAAGTAGTTGCCGAAGCCGTTCTGGATATAGTAGTTTCCATCGCCTGCATCCGTTAGGCGCAGCAGGTACTTGGCCGCTTTCGTGGCCAGTCCGCTGGGTGCTGTGGCGGTGTTGAAGAGCTTGTGGCTGTTGCTGTTCTCATAGAGATAGCCGTGGGGCTTGGTGCCGCCGGTGAGGCCGCGGTCGTAGATGGTGTACCACTGCCCTGTCGTCAGGTCATTGGCAGGCGTGGCACTGACGTTCACAATCTTGTGCTCCAGCTCCAACAGCGGTTCCGAGGAGAGCGCAGCATCGACCTCATAGATCTTCACACTCTGCGCGGCATTGCCGCTGGTCTTGGTTGTCCAGCCCACAATCTTCTGCGAGGAACGGTCGATGCTGAGCACCGTGGTGCCGTCGGCGGCCTTGGCTCTCGGGTAGGCGATGTTGCCGGAGAAGTTCATCGACCATGCGCCGGCCTCCAACTCTATCGCCGGTGCTAGCTTCTGGTTATAGACCGGGATGCCCCAGAACTTGCCTGTGTATTGGTTGCGGATGCGCCAGGTGCCGTCGGTGTTCTTGAAGAAGTAATAGACGCTGGCCGTGGTGGGCTGGTTGCCGCCGTTGGGTACAGAGTAGTCGGAGCCAGCATCGGTGATATAGGGATTGCCGCTGGCCTGTGATTGCAGGACATACTTGCCGCCATCTACGAGGTCACTTTCTCTGGTGATCTGTGCGCCAACACCTACTGAGGACTGCGCGAGGAGATGAACAGGCATGGCTATCATCATCGTGATGATGGCTGAGAGTGTCTTGAGAGTCGGTTTCATGTTTTTATGTGTTTTAGGCGTTATTATACGGTTATTAGCGCACAAATATACGTCAGTTTCCTTATTCGGCAAAGAAAACGGCCAGTAAAATAACAATTAAGTGTCAGAATGGCCGTTGAGATGGGCCTTTCTGACACTTAATAGAGGGGTATAACGCTACTGCTTAGTGTGTTTTCACCACTTGTGTGGCTGCTTGGCTGGCGTTGCGACGGTCTGTCTCTGTCACCACGCGGGCGGCCAGTTGGAGGAAGGCATTGCCGGTGGGCGTCTCGGGGTGCAGCACGGCCGGTTCGCCGCTGTCGCCGCTCTCGCAGACGCTCTGCACCAGGGGGATCTGTGCCAGCAGCGGCACATCCATCTCCTCGGCCAGCGCCTTCACACCCTCGCGGCCGAAGATGTAGTAACGGTTGTCGGGCAGCTCTGCCGGCGTGAACCAGCTCATGTTCTCCACCAGTCCCAGGATGGGCACATTCACCTTCTCATTGGCGTACATATTGATGCCCTTGCGTGCGTCGGCCATCTCCACCTGCTGGGGTGTCGAGACGATGCCGGCGCCCGTGATGGGCAGCGTCTGCACCAGCGTGAGATGGATATCGCTCGTGCCCGGAGGCGTGTCGAGAATGAAGTAGTCGAGGTCGCCCCAGGCGGTCTCGCCGATGAGCTGCTTCAGCGCATTCGAGGCCATGCCGCCGCGCCACAGTGTGGGGGTGTCGGGATCTACGAAGAAACCGATGCTGAGCATCTTCACCCCGTATTTCTCAATAGGCACGATCATCGCCTTGCCGTCTATCTCCTCGCTGTAGGGACGGGCATCCTCCACCTGGAACATCTTGGGCATCGAAGGGCCGAAGATGTCGCAGTCCAGCAGGCCTACGCGGTGTCCGAGGCGTGCCAGTCCGATGGCCAGGTTGGCGGCCACGGTGCTCTTGCCCACACCGCCCTTGCCGGACGACACGGCGATGATAGAAGCCCCCCCTACAGCCCCCGAGGGGGCTTCTTTTGAGGTCGAGGACTGAGGCGCCGTAGCCCCCTCGGGGGCCGAATGGGGGGCTACTTTGGTCTTTATCTCCACGGTGATATCCTTGCTGACATAGGCGTGGATGGCAGCCTCGGAGGCTTTCACGAGGGATTTCAGGAACGGGTTCGTGGGCTTGTCGAAGAGGAGGGAGAAGCTGACGTGCATCCCGCTGATGCGCAGGTCGTCTTCCACCATCCCCATCTCCACAATGTTCTTGCCCGTGCCGGGATAGCGCACGGTCTTCAGGGCGTCTATGATGAGTTGTGGGTAGAGAGTCACAATGATAGTTGAGAGTTGATAGTTAATAGTTGAGAGTTTTATCTCGCACAGGCGGGCGTGCCTATGCACTCATTAGAGCGGAGCAAAGGTAAGTAAAAAGTTTGGAACGCTTATGCTCTTCACCAAGATTTTTGCAGGGACATACGAAGATTCATTTGTTTTAAGTGTAAAAGTTTAGGCTTTCGCATCATTTTATGACATGATTTGTACGCCGTTTTCGAAGTTTTTGCGTACTTTTGCGGCCGAAAAAGCAAATCACTAAAAAGTAAATCATTATGATTGATTGGAGCAACCTGTCCTTCGGCTATATGCCGACCGACTATAACGTCCGTTGCAACTACCACAACGGCAAGTGGGGTGAAATCGAAGTTCACTCCGAGGAGACCATCCCCATGAGTATGGCAGCCACCTGCCTGCACTACGGCCAGGAGGCTTTCGAGGGCCTGAAGGCGTATCGCTGTCCCGACGGCAAGGTGCGCATCTTCCGTCCCGAACAGAACGCCGCCCGTCTGCAGTCCACCTGCCGCGGTCTGGTGATGCCCGAAGTGCCCACGGAGATGTTTATCGAGATGGTGGAGAAGGTAGTGCGCCTCAACGAGCGCTTCATCCCGCCCTACGAGAGCGGTGCCACGCTTTACATCCGTCCGCTGCTCATCGGCACCACAGCTCAGGTGGGCGTGCACCCCGCCAGCGACTATCTGTTCCTGATCTTCGTGTCGCCCGTAGGTCCGTATTTCAAGGGCGGCTTCGCCACGAACCCCTATGTCATCACACGTGACTACGACCGTTCCGCTCCTCTCGGCACCGGTTGCTACAAGGTCGGCGGCAACTACGCTGCCAGCCTGCGCGCCAACAAATGGGCTCACGAGCAGGGCTACAGCTGCGAGTTCTATCTCGATGCGAAGGAAAAGAAGTACATCGACGAGTGCGGTGCTGCTAACTTCTTCGGTATCAAGAACAACACCTATGTGACCCCCCTGAGCAACAGCATCCTGCCCAGCGTAACGAACATGAGTCTGATGCAGGTAGCCGAAGACCTCGGTCTGACGGTGGAGCGCCGCCAGATTCCGCTCGAAGAGCTCTCGACCTTCGAGGAGGCAGGCGCTTGCGGCACGGCAGCCGTCATCAGCCCCATCGAGCGCATCGACGACCCCGAGACGGGTCACAGCTACGTCTTCAGCAAGGACGGCAAGCCCGGTCCCGTCTGCACAAAGCTCTATCGCCGCCTCATCGACATTCAGTACGGTATCGAACCCGACATCCACGGCTGGACACGCGTTGTCATCGAATGAGCAAAGGCAAATTAGCGAAGTTCGCCGATATGGCGAGTTATCCCCACGTCTTCGAGTACCCCTATTCGGTAGTCGAAGACGTGCCGTTTGAGATGCGCGGCCATTGGCGCGAGCAGTTCTTCAAAAACGACAATCCCATTGTGTTGGAGCTGGGTTGCGGCCGCGGCGAGTACGCCGTGGGACTGGCGCGTCGCTACCCCGACCGCAACTTCATTGGCGTAGATATCAAAGGTTCACGCATGTGGAGCGGTGCCACGGAGTCGCTGCGAGAGGGGCTCACGAATGTCGCCTTCCTGCGCACGAACATCGAGATCATCGACCGCTTCTTTGCCCCCGGCGAGGTGCAAGAGATCTGGCTCACCTTCTCCGATCCGCAGATGAAGAAGGCCACCAAGCGCCTCACCTCCACCTACTTCCTCGCCCGCTACCGCCATTTCTTAGAGGACGGCGGCCTCATTCACCTCAAGACCGACTCCAACTTCCTGTTCACCTACACCAAGTATATGGTGGAGGCGAACCAGCTACCGGTGGAGGTGTGTACGGAAGACCTCTACAGACTCACCCCCGCCCTTCCAGGCGCACCCCTCTCTTTCAAAGAGGGGACAGATACTTTTGCATCTCAGGATCCTTTAAGACCTACTGCCGACTCCCCCTCTTTGAAAGAGAGGGGGCAGGGGGGTGAGTCCTTAGACCTCTCCATCCGCACCTACTACGAACAGCAATGGCTGGCTCGTGGCTTGACCATCAAGTACCTGCGTTTCCGTCTGCCAGCTGAAGGTGTACTCGTGGAGCCCGATGTGGAAATCCCCCTCGACGAGTACCGCAGCTACAACCGCGACAAGCGCAGCTCGCTGCTGACGAGCAAGTAATCCCCTACCCTCTTATTCTCCCAACAACTTCTTGACCTCCTCGTCGGCCTTGGTGAGCTTAGCCTTGCAGAAGGCAAGGAGCGTCTGGGCTTCCTTGAGTTTAGCGGCCAACAAATCGATGGGCACCTCGCCAGCTTCCATCTCGCGGGCGAGTTTCTCCAGCTGCGTGAGGGCAGCCTCATAGGTGAGTTCTTCTGTATTCATAGGGCTTGAGATTGTACGATTCCATCGGGAAAACGGGTGAGGAGGCGGTCACCTGGTTTCACCTGTGCGACGGTCTTCACGAGGTGTCCGTCGGCGGTAAAGGTGAGCGAGTAGCCGCGGCGCAACTGCAGCACGGGGTCGAGGGCCGAGAGGCGCGTCTCGAAGTTCTGAAGCTTGAACTTGGTCCCTTGCACCTGAAGGGCTGTCGCCTGCCGGTAACGCTGCGACAGCTGCTGCAGCTTATGCTGTTCACGCTCAAGGGTCATGGCTACGGTATGTGGCAACAGCGCCACCATCTTGTCGAGCTTGAAATGGAGGGCCTCTATCTGTTGCCGTGCGGCCTGTGTGAGGCGCTGCTGCAGCTCCTCGATGAGGGCCAGCTGCTGTGCACCGAGGTCGATGAGGAAGGCAGCAGCGGCCGTGGGGGTCTTCACACGAGTGTGGGCCACGAAATCCAGTACGGTTTCATCGCGTTCATGGCCAATGCCCACGATAACAGGCAGAGGCATCTGCGTGATGGCCGCTGCGAGATGGTAGCTGTCGAAGTCGGAGAGATCGCTGGTGGCTCCGCCACCACGGATGATGACCACGCAGTCCCAGCGCTCCGCCTCGTCGGCGATGGCCGCGAGGGCTGCGAGGACGCTCTCCTCGACATGGTCTCCCTGCATGACAGCCGGGAAGAGTTGCGTATGGAAATAAAGGCCGTAGTCGTTGTGGTCCAGCTGGTTGCAGAAGTCGCCATAGCCGGCAGCACCTGCCGACGAGACGACGGCAATGCGCTTCACAAGGACGGGCAGCTGCAGCTCCTGGTTGTCATGCAGGATGCCGTCGGCCTCCAGCTGTGCCAGAATCTCGCGACGTCGGCGTGCCATATCGCCCATCGTGTAAGAAGGGTCGATATCAACGACATTGAGCGAGTAGCCATATAATTCGTGAAATGCCACCGTCACCTGCACGCGCACCTTCATGCCAGCACGCATGTGCTCGCCCGTGGCACGCTCGAAGAGTGGAGCGAGGGTGTGGTAGGTGCGCGCCCAGATGGTGCCTCGCGCCTTGGCGATGAACGCCCGTCCGGCGTCGTCCTTCTGCACGAACTCTACGTAGAAATGGCCGTTGGAGGCCTGTCGCGCCTCACTCAGCTCCGCCTCCAACCAATAGGCATCGGACATCGTCTGCTCCAGGACGGAGCGCACGAGGGCGTTGAGTTCGTAGAGGGTGACGCTGTCCGCTGGCATCGTGCAAAAGGAGAGAGATTACACGATGGAATAAAGCAGCAGGATGATGAGCTGCGCTGTGAGGATGCGCAGGAACATGCACAGGGGATAGACGGTGCTGTAGCCCACGGCGGGGGCGTCGTTGTTGGCCGTCTGGTTGGCGTAGGCCAGGGCAGGCGGGTCGGTGGTGGCACCAGCGATGAGGCCCATCAGCGTGAAGTAGTTCATCTTGTAACGCAGGCGCGCGAGCGTACCTATAATAAGAATAGGTATGACGGTGATGAGGAAACCGGCCCAGACATAGGTGAGACCATCGCCATCGGTGACCGTCTGCCAGAACGTAGCACCCGCCTTGATACCCACGGAGGCGAGGAAGAGTGCCAGACCGAACTCACGTAGCATCAAGTTGGCGGAGTTAGTGGTGTAGCTGACGAGGTGGAACTTATAGCCGAAGCGGCCTATGAGAATGGCGATGATGAGGGGACCGCCGGCGAGACCCAGCTTCACGGGAGTCGGCACACCGGGGATGGCGATAGGCATCATTCCAAAGACGATACCCACGACAATGCCGATGAAGATGGCGGCGAGGTTGGGGTGGTCGAGGCGCTTCACCTCGTTACCCAGCAGCGCAGCCACACGGGCGATGGCATCCTCGGGGCCTACGCAGACGAGCTTATCGCCAATCTGTATGCGCAGGTTGCGGTCGGCGAAGAGGTTCATGCCATTGCGGTGAATGCGGGTGACATTGACACCATAGACGCTGGAGAAGTGGAGCTGACCGAAGGTCTTGCCGTTGACGGCAGGCTGTGTCACGAGTACGTTCTTCGACACCATCCTCACATCCTGCTCATCCCATTCCACCTGATCCTCAGGACCGATGAAAGCGCTGACAGCTTCCCAGTCATCCTCGGCGCAGGTGAGGTAGAGAAGGTCGTCGGTATAGACGACGGTGTCACGATTGGGGATGATGACATGGCCCTCGTGCAACAGACGTGTGCAGACGAAGTTGCGCCCCAGGAAGTCGCGAATCTGCAGGATAGTGCGTCCGTTGAGGGCTTTGTTCTCTGCACGCAAGGTCATGCGGTGCGGCTTGGCATGCGGGTTCTCATTTTGTTCGCGCTCTATCTCCTCTGCCTCGTGCTTGAGGCTGACGCGGCAGATATAGCGGATGGCGATGATGGCACCGATGATGCCCACGACACCCAAGGGATAAGCGCAGGCGTAGCCCGACGCAATCTGCGGGACCTCCGCAGCACCCTTATAGATGCTGGCCACCGCCTCCGAGGCAGCACCCAGACCAGGGGTGTTGGTGATGGCACCACAGAGGACACCCGTCATCATGGAGAGGTTCCAGACATTCTCACCACCGTGGATGGAAGGGTTATAGAAGATGATGAAGTAAAGGGCCAACATGGTAATGACATTCAGCCCCACGATGCCCATCGCCAGCATATTGGCTGTGATGCCGCCCTTGGCAAAGCTCTCAAAGAAGCCGGGGCCCACATTCAAGCCTATGCAATAGACGAAGAGGATCAGACCGAAGTCCTGGACATAGTTCAGCACAGCAGGCGTACCCGTGAAGCCAACATGTCCAGCCAGGATACCAGCAAACAATACAAAGGTCACACCGAGTGAGATGCCAAAGAGCTTGAAGCGTCCCAGATAGATGCCGAGCGAGATGACCAACGAGTATAGCACCACGATGTGTGCGATGGAATCGGTGTTGGTGAAAAGGTTGACGAGCCAATCCATTCTTTAAAGTTTAAAGTTGAAAGTTTAAAGTTTAAAGCTGAGTTGAAGGTTTAAAGTTTAAAGTTAGGCGAGGGCGAGTTCGACGAACTTGTCGATGGCTGCGCTGAGGCCGTCGGGGTTCTTGCCGCCGGCCGTAGCGAAGTGGGGTTGTCCGCCGCCGCCGCCTTGCATCAGCTTGGCAGCCTCGCGGATGGCCTTGCCCACGTTGACGCCGTTCTCCTTGACGAGCTGGTCGCTGGCGGCGCAGGTCAGCAGCGGTTTGCCGTCGCTGACAGAGCCGATGACTACGAGGGCATTCTCCACCTCGGCGCGCAGCTGGAAGGCGATGTCCTTCACGGCCTCGGCGGGCAGGATGGTCTTGCCGCTGATGACACACACGCCATCTTTCTCCTTGGCGGTGCGCAGCAGCTCAGCCTTGTAGGCCTGTGCTTTCTCGTGGATGAACTCCTCGGCCTGCTTCTTCATGCCGGCGTTCTCGCTGATGAGACGCTCGATGGCTCCGTGCACGTCGGGGATGCCATTGAAGAGCTGGCGCAGCTGTTCCATGCTGTCCTGCAGCTGGTAGAGTGCTTCCTCCACCTTCTGACCGGTGATGGCCTCGATGCGGCGGATGCCGGCAGCGACGCTGCTCTCACCCACAATCTTGAACATCCCGATCTGACCCGTAGCCTTCACGTGGCAGCCGCCGCAGAACTCCACGCTCTGCCCGAACTGCACCACGCGCACGTGGTCGCCGTATTTCTCGCCGAAGAGGGCGATGGCACCGAGCTCCTTGGCCTTCTCGATGGGGACGTTGCGGTGGTCCTGCAGGGCGATGTTCTCGCGGATGCGGGCATTGACGATGCGCTCCACCTGGCGCAGCTCCTCGGCAGTCACCTTCTGGAAGTGGCTGAAGTCAAAGCGCAGGCCTTCGGGCGACACGAGCGAGCCTTTCTGCTCTACATGTGTGCCAAGTACCTCGCGCAGGGCCTGATCCAGCAGGTGCGTGGCGCTGTGGTTGGCCTCGCTGGCGTGACGCTTGTCAGTATCCACGCAAGCCATGAAGTTGGCTTCGGGGTGTTCGGGCAGCTTCTTGGCGATGTGCACGGTGAGGCCGTTCTCGCTCTTCGTGTCGATGATGTCTATGGTCTCAAACTCGCTGACGATGACGCCCTGGTCGCCCACCTGTCCGCCCATCTCGGCATAGAAAGGTGTCTTGTCCAGCACAATCTGGTAGTAGGTCTGCTTCTTCTGCACGACGCGGCGGTAGCGCAGGATGCGGCATTCGTATTCAGTGTAGTCCCAGCCTACAAATTCAGTTGAGAGTTGAGAGTTGAGAGTTGAGAGTTCAACCCAGTCTTCCGTTTCAACGGCGGCGGCATTGCGGGCGCGCTCCTTCTGCTTCTGCATCTCGGTGTTGAAGCCGGCTTCATCCACGGTGAGGTTGTTCTCGCGGCAGATGAGCTCGGTGAGGTCGAGGGGGAAGCCGTAGGTGTCGAAGAGCGTGAAGGCTTCGGTGCCGCTGATCTCGCTCTTGCCGGCGGCCTTCGTGTCGGCCATCACCTTGTCCAGCAACTTGATACCTGTCTCCAATGTGCGCAGGAAGCTCTCTTCCTCTTCCTTCATCACCTTGTCGATGAGTTCGCGCTGAGCCACCAGTTCGGGGTAGGCCTCGCCCATCTGCTCAGTGAGCGTGGGCAGCAGCAGGTGCATGAACGGGCGCTTCTGACCCAGGAAGGTGTAGGCGTAGCGCACAGCACGGCGCAGGATGCGACGGATGACATAGCCCGCCTTGGCGTTGGAGGGCAGCTGACCGTCGGCGATGGAGAAGGCCACGGCACGGATGTGGTCGGCGATGACGCGCATGGCAACATCCACGTCCTCGCTCTTGCCGTACTGCTTGCCGGAGAGCTGTTCGATGGCCTTGATGGTGGGCTGGAAGACATCGGTGTCGTAGTTGGAATGCTTGCCTTGCAGGGCGCGCACCAGGCGCTCGAAACCCATGCCGGTGTCGATGACATTCATGCCCAGGGGCACGAGCTTGCCGTCGGCCTTGCGCTCGAACTGCATGAACACGATGTTCCATATCTCGATGACCTGTGGGTCGTCCTTGTTGACGAGCTCGCGGCCGGGCACTTTAGCTTTCTCCTCGGGTGTGCGGCTGTCGAGATGAATCTCGGAGCAGGGACCGCAGGGGCCCGTGTCGCCCATCTCCCAGAAGTTATCGTGCTTGTTGCCGTTGATGATGTGGTCGGCAGGCACGTGCTTCGCCCAGAAGCCGGCGGCCTCGTCGTCGCGGGGGATGTTCTCCTCGGGCGAGCCCTCGAAGACGGTGACGTAGAGGTCTTTGGGGTCGAGGCCGATGACATCTACCAGGTACTCCCATGCCATGTCGATGGCGCCCTCTTTGAAGTAGTCGCCGAACGACCAGTTGCCGAGCATCTCGAACATCGTGTGGTGGTACGTGTCGTGTCCCACCTCTTCCAGGTCGTTGTGCTTACCGCTCACGCGCAGACATTTCTGCGAGTCGGCGCGGCGGCGCGGTTCGGGGTCTTTGGTGCCGAGGATGATGTCCTTCCACTGGTTCATACCAGCGTTGGTGAACATCAGTGTGGGGTCGTCCTTGACGACCATGGGGGCTGAGGGCACGATGGTGTGTCCCTTCTGTGCGAAGAACTGCTTGAAGCTCTCGCGGATTTCGTTGGCTGTGCGAAGCATCTATGAATTTACGATTTTACGATTTTACGATCTGTCGATTTATTCGTTTAACGCTAAGAGCTTTCAACCTTAAACATTAAACTTTAAACCTTCAACTTTATTTCGGGCGCAAAGGTACGAAAAAAAGTTTACGTGACTGTCTATTCTTCTTATTTTTTCGGTTCCTATTTGTCTTTTTTGAGAGAAAAGGCGGTTGCGGAGTTGTTGCGTCTGACTGTTATCTTTTTTCTGGTGAAAAATCCCTCATTCCCTCAAACCTGCTGGCTTTCAGCTCGTAAGGGCTGAGGGAATGCTGAGGGAAAGGCTGAGAGAATGAGGGAAATGTGAGATTTCAGCAAAGATAACAGGCCCCTCGCCTGTGAAATGCCCCAGAAGAACCTGTGAAGGAACTATGAAGGACCTGTGAATAACCTGTGAAGAGCCTGCTCTTACGGCGAGTTCCACCGGTGGAACTCGTCATAAGAGCCTTATGTTATCGCCATAACGACCTGACGTTATCACCATCACGACCCTTCGTTATCACCATCACGACCCCGTCTCAATCTTCATTCCACAAAATAAAATGAAGTTATTACTTCCATGAGAGAAACTATCCTGATTTCCCTCATTCCCTCAGCTTTCCCTCAGCCTCAATATCTTGGAACCCAACGAGTTTGAGGGAATGAGGGATTTTTACCCCAAAACTTTCATGGGGGGACAAGGTATATAGCTGCGTTGATGACATGTTCAATGACATTCTGTAAGACACTACTACTCCCTCGCCTGACCCTCTATAGAGACTACGCGCAGACACCATAGAGGGTACGCTTGGAGAGTATAGTTATGATTATAGACAGTCTTAGCATTGAGGTTTTTTCCAACATTGAGCATATACGTATGGATATCTCCTCATCCCTCCGGCTAAACAAATCGGCCATTTTTCTCATATTTTGGCTATAATTCTATGTTTTCATCAAAAAATCGTTCATTTGTTTGTTTATTCACAAAATAGTTGTACCTTTGCACCAACAAGCTTACCCCGCTTCC
This sequence comes from uncultured Prevotellaceae bacterium, assembly GCA_947170495.1. Lineage (GTDB taxonomy): Bacteria > Bacteroidota > Bacteroidia > Bacteroidales > Bacteroidaceae > Physcousia. The sequence goes on along the minus strand of CAMVUB010000009.1, from coordinate 4,947 downwards.
CATAGAACAGCGCGCTTAGGGTAAGCCTTTTTATTATATGATGATGAACAAGGTACCATATCCCAAGCATATTCAGACGTTTGCTAATCAGATTAGCATCCTGAAGCAGCGTGGTTTGATGATAGCCGATGAACAAGGAGCGGAAAAATGGCTTCACGGGGTGTACGCCCTCTGATGCCGCGTCATCCTCGCAACATCTTCATTCCTCAGCCTTCCACAGGAACACAACGCACCTATTTCGTTCTAGCCATCATTCGTTATTGGCTGAATCTCATCGACCCCTCAAACACGTTGACGCAAGACCTCGCTCAGCTTTTTTCTCTCTATCCGAGTGTCTATCCTGGTGCCCTTGGGTTCCCACAATCTTGGCAACAAGAAGCATTGTGGCAGTAGTTTGTCCTTACTCATAAGTTGTCTTGTTCGTACTCTTCTCTTGTTATTGGAGTTTCAGGGTCATGATATTTTGAATTGAATTCTTGTTGTAAGGGATACAGACTGCTGTGCTCTGTCACACCGACGAAGAGGATGGTGTCTGCCTGTTCACAGATATAGCGGTTACGAGCAAGGGCTGTGGCACGAGATTGCCGGGTGGCGTTGCTGGTGGAGATGATGAGCAGGCGGCCGCTGTTGAGGAGGGGTTGCAGGTCAACGGGAATGGTCTTGTACATGGCTCGTGCCAGCACGAGGATGATGGGTTGCTCTCCCTTGACGAGGAAATCCCAGACGTCTTTCTCCAACCGGCTGCTGAAACCGCTGATGACACACTGCCCTTCATCCCTCATCTTCACCGCCCAATCATAGTACTTCAGCACCATGTCCACGGGAATGGTACTCGATGCCAAGAATGCTGTCTTTGGCAGTTTCAAGAGCTCTTTATTGCCAAGGTAAACAACATTATTCATCTGTTTGTGCTTGGTTCAGTTATTATTAGTTATCTTTTACAAACCAAATGATAACTTTGTCTTCCTTAATGTATTCTCTCCAACGGTGTATGCATAGCAGGCAACAGGCATGAATTGCAAGTTCCCGTATGACATTTTCTTCATTCCAAATTCGGAAACAGAAGTTACTAATGCATAGGATAAATCATTCTTTTTCATGAATGTTTCCAAAGATTTCAGTTCTTCATTTGGATGAAAAAAAGGCTTGTCCGTCCACTTAACTTCGACAGCCCAATCTGGCTTTTGTCGAGCAGAGTTTATGCCTACGATATCCACTTCGCCCTTTTTCTTGCCTTCATTCCAATTTGCATAAGCAATATTTACGTTTCTGGGTATCCATTGGGCATAAACTGCTGTCTCTACCATATTTCCGATGAATTCATCTTGCTCGTCTATGGGCTGAAAAAGAGCGCAGCGTAATGATGGATTTGTCAGATATAATTTGAAAAGCATTTCTCGCTTATAACTTTTTGCCGTGTCATCCGATCTTCGTATTTTTCGAATGAGAAAAGCAGCTTCAAGATACTCGATATATTTTCGAAGTGTATCTTTCTTCACTCCAGAGTCCTTTGAGAGACCTTCGTAAGAGAATTGAGAACCTGAATGATAAGCAATCATCGTAAATAGTGAGTTCAACTCTTGAACATCAGTGATGCCATACAGACTTGGTAGATCCCGTAGAAGCACTTTGTCAATGATATCATGTCGAATGAATTGGCTCGGATTCTCTTGAAGTTTAGTTGAAAAGACGACCTCTGGATATCCGCCATAATTAATGTAATCTATAAAAAGTTTGTTTAGTAGCGAAATATCTATTGTGGAATATCCTCTAATGGTGGAACTTCCAGTCCATTCCATTTCGCATGGATATAGAAGATTAGAATAATCCTTCAAATGAACATATTCATAAAAGGTCAAGGGCGGTAAGTTGAAATCAGTAAACCTTCCAGCACCACTCTCGTCGCTCCTTTTTTTCAACTCCGCAGCCGCAGAACCTGAAGCCACAAATTTTACGTTGTAATAAGTGTCAACCAATGTTTTTAAATGTATTTCCCATTCCTTCAAGTATTGAATCTCATCAAAAAATACATAAAACGGTTCTGTAGTATTGTTGTCTTTGTTCAATGCTCTCTTAGCTAACACAAAAAGCTGCTCAAGGGGTATTTTATTGTATATTGGCGTTTCAACAGAAATATAAATAATATTCTGTGACGGTATTCCATTAGCTAAAAGCCTTTGAATCGTATGGTAAATCATCACAGTCTTGCCAACGCGGCGAGGCCCCATAAGGATGATGGCTCGTCGTATATCTATATCTTCTACTAATGGATAGAAAAAATCGAGATACAGACGTGGCTGCATTTTAGCATAAAAAGTGGCTATTTCCTTTTCAGTCCACCACGGATTATCTAATCTTAATCTTCCGATAATCTGTTTTTCTAATAACTCGTTGTACTGCATATTCTATGTTTTTTCGCTGCAAAGATAGCACATTTATGCTTGATCTCCAATTTTTCGTCGAAATAAAGCGATTAAAGTCTTCTTAATTTGCCGTCACTTGCCTTTTTGGATAGGATTCAAGACTATTTTATTATCAAATCGGAAACTTATTCCTTGTTTACACATTAAATGTCCATCTTTTAAGCTTTGTATTTCAGATACTTGTAGCGACAATTCCGATTAAGCAGATTTAAACCTGCTTAATCGGAATTGATATCTATATATCGCGTTGGATTGCAGTTTCGAAGGGAAGGGTTCAGAGGTCCTGCTCCTTTTACTCCTCATTCAATTCATCGCCCATACGATATTTGATGTCGTAGTTAATGATGAAATCAAGCTCCTCTTCCGTGAAGCCGTAATGCTTGGCGAGGACTTTATCGATTTCGTCAATGATGGGTGAGATTGTAGAACTGGGTCATATAGTTCTTGCCATCGGCGGCAGTAGTTAAGAAATCCTTAACAACTGATTCTTTGTTCAACTCTTTCTCCTTAAGAATGTTAGCTATATGCATGCTAACATTAGGTTTAGAGGTGGCAAAAAGTTCTGCCATCTGCTGCTGGTTCAGCCAAATCTTTCCGTCTTTAGCGTAGAGCGCTACTGAGGCCTTACCATCAATGGTGTTGTAGATAATTATGTTGGGGGGGTGTTCTGTCATAAAAAATACAGTGATTGTACATTCTATTATTTTACCAAAGAATAATGTTCGGGCATCTCCCCTACGAACCCTACGGAGTAATGATGTTTATAAGTTCGAAAGCAAGGTTAACCAAGGTTCTCGCCCAAGTGAAGGGGGCGTTAGTGCAAATGGCGCAATAATCTGATTCATTGAAGTTTCGAAAGTTTAAGGGCAAGGGTGGCGCTGATGTGGTTGCCAATCTGGCAGCAGACATCCTGACTCCAACGCTGTGCCATAGCGATGAGGGCTGAAGGCTGAGGGGTGAGGGATGAGGGCTGAGGGTTGAGGGCTGAAGGCTGAGGGGTGAGGGATGCGGACTGCAGGGTGAGCTTGGCGTAGATGTAACCGGCGTTGAAGTTGTCGCCTGCGCCCACTGTGCTGACGGTCTCCACAGGCTCCACGGGGAAGGTCTCGCAGGCCTCGGGGGTATAGACGCGGATGGGGCGTGCGCCGTCGGTGAGGATGAGTGTAGGACAATGGCGGCTCACACGCTCATAGATGGCATCGGCGTCGTGGAGACCGTAGAGGTACCCGAAATCTTCCATCGACCCGCGCACGACGTTGGCCAGACTCATGTTCTCCTCGATGTTGGCCATCACACGTGGCAGGTCGGCGATGTGGTTCTTGCGGAAGTTGACATCGTAGTAGAGCCATGCGCCAGCCTCGTGGGCGGCACGCAACAGGGCGCCTACGACGGGACGTATAGCGGGGTTGATGGCGAAGAAGGAACCGAAGAGCACAACGTCGTCCTTGCGAATTTCGGGCAGGGGGCCGTCGAGCGTCACGGAGGCGTGATCCTTGTAGAAGATGTACTGCGCATCGTTGTTCTCGTCGAGGAAAGCCAACGAGATGTGCGACTTGATGTGCTCATGGCGACATACGTAGTCCGTGGCAACACCGTTGTCGCGCAGGAAGTTGCAGATGAGTTCGCCTATGTGGTCGCCGCCGACCTCCGTGAGCATCGCACACGGAACGCCGGCGCGACCCAGCGAGATGATGCTGTTGAATGTTGAGCCGCCGGGCACGGCCTTCTGCGGCTGGTCATCCTTGAAGAGGATGTCCATCACCGTCTCCCCAATTCCTATCACTCGTTGCATAGGCATAGATTGTGTTAGTGGGCGATGCATATCGACACTCGTTGTCCACGATGGATATAGACGCCGGGCTGCGTAGGCTTGTGCATCAGCTTAATGCCTTGCAGCGTCCACCAGTCATCGTCGTCGGTAGCATCATCGATGGTTACCTTGGTGACACCGACAGAGGGATTGAGGAGGTCGATGACATAGGGTTCCCACGACGTGCCGATGTTGGCATCGCTGACGAACTGCTGAGTGTCATCGATGTCAATGACCTCGCCGTCGATGTATGTGCGCAGTATGATGGGTTGTCCGGCTCCCTCTCCTGCGATGACGAGGTAGTAGAGGCCGTTGCTGTTGGCGCGTGTAGCACCTCGGCACTCATCACCCACGAAGGCGGCCACCTCGGCGGTGTCAACCACGGCGGCGCCCTCCTTCAGCTGGATGACCATCGTCATATTATTGGGATAGAGGTATTTATCGACAGGAGTAAAGATCTGCAGCGCTCCGGGAGCGCGACGGGGAGCAGCCTTGCGTGTCGATGCCGACGGGGCATCGGGATATACGAACGACTTCGCCGTGGCGTCGGTGCTGTAGTACATGTAGCCATGACCGCTCTCCAGGGCTTTCAGGCTGCCCTCCCAGCCGTAGGGGCCGTAGATGGCCATTCCGGTCTGCGACTTCACAATGTCTCCGGGCTGCGGGTTGGCGGCTGCCAGCGCCTCATCGACGGTCATCGTCGTCAGCGGCGTG
>CAMVUB010000008.1 GCA_947170495.1 uncultured Prevotellaceae bacterium | reverse complement strand
TACCCCTTTCTCGTTTGCGGGTGCAAAGGTACGGCGATTTTTTCATTCCTGCAAGCGTTTCACAAAAAAACTTCACAAAAATCCCAAAGATTTCTGCAATATTGACGCAAGTCAAGCATCCTCGCGCGCGTACATATTTCTATTTATATTGCGCGAGAAATGCATCAAGTGAACCGCCTGTCACCTTTTCAAAGCTGCTGCGCGCGGTTTTGATGGTACCGAAGCCGGCATCTTGACAGGCACCCAAGGTGCGGACCTCTCCACGAGCAATCATGCGTTGGAGTTCCGCAATACGATAGGTGTTGATATATTCGTGGATATTATTATACCCTTGGCTACGGACGGATTGCAGGAGCAGATGGCGGTTCAGCCCCACAGCCGTACATAGCTGGTCTCGTCCGAAGGTGTAGTCCTTCCATTCATCATGGTGGTGTTGCATCCAGAATTCAATACGCTCAAAGCGGAGACGGTTGGCCTCATTGAAGTCCTCCTCGCGACCCTCTTCTGCTAAGATCGTGGCAGGTTCCTCCTCCACAGCCTTCATCTCTGGTTTCGGCAAGGACAATGCAAGGGTTTCGAGGGTGCGGAAGCACATATAGAGATTCTGCAACGTGAGGATGACAAGCCATACGATGAGGAGCCAGAGACTGTAGTCCAGCGTCAGCCACACGAAGATACAGGAGCTGAGGCATAGTCCGAAGGTGTATGCCACCAGATAACGGGGTATGTCGGGATGCTGCAGCAGTGTGCGTGGCAGGCGGAACATATTGAACAGATAATAAAAGCTCAAGGCCAGCACAATGAAGCGGAGTAGGATGTCACTCGTGAGGAAGAGTGAAGGTATCTCTTGCCAGTTGCGGATTTGCACCGGTTGCAGTCCCAACAGGAGCATCCCGCCATATAATAGGATGACACCAAAGGCGGGGGCTGCATACACGAGCATTCGCTTCCACTGGAGGTATGCGGGCATAGGTATGCTCAGGGGATAGATGGACTGTAGGAAGACGGCTGCGGTGAGGCCCAGAAGCAGTCCCGGCGCGAGGATCGTGGGTGTGGCGGCTTCTATCTCTTGGGCGAAGCCAAGCATCACCATGAATGCGAATCCGAACAGTCCCATCACGACAGTAAGAGACAGATACTGAACTCTGTGACGTGCAAAAAGTGCCATCACGGCTGCAATCATGAGATGAGCGACTGCTGCAACAAGCAAAATTGTATGTAAAGAAAATGAAAACATGGTGATAAAATGTCCTCAAGGACCGCAAATTCGCGTGCAAAGATAAAATGTTTTATGAAAACTGACAAATTTCGGGGGGCAAAACATGATTGTTGTAGTTTTTATTGTTATCTTTGCCCTCGAAAAGACCTTTCAACAAAATCTTTTTATAGTTATGTACGAGAAGATTCAAGAAACCGCATCCTGGCTGAAAGCCAAGATGGTTACACACCCCACCACTGCCATCATCCTCGGCACAGGCCTTGGCAGGCTGGCAGAAGAGATTCAAGTTGAGCAAGCAATCGACTACAAGGATATCCCCAACTTCCCCGTATCTACGGTGGAAGGTCACAGCGGCAAGTTCATCTTCGGCAAGCTTGGCGGCGTAGATATCATCGCCATGAAAGGACGCTTTCACTACTACGAGGGTTACTCCATGAAGGAAGTCACGTTTCCCGTACGCGTATTATATGAGCTCGGTATTAAGACCCTTTTTGTGAGCAACGCTGCCGGCGGCATGAACCCCGGCTTCAAGATTGGCGATTTGATGGTCATCACAGACCACATCAACTTCTTCCCCGAGCACCCGCTACGTGGCAAGAACTACCCGACGGGTCCGCGCTTTCCGGACATGCATGAGACCTACGACCCATCACTCATCAAATTAGCCGGTCAGATCGCCCGTGAGAAGAAGATCCGCCTGCAATATGGTGTCTATGTAGGCGTACAGGGGCCCACGTTTGAGACGCCGGCGGAGTACCGAATGTATCGCACGCTGGGCGGCGACACGGTAGGCATGAGCACTGTGCCAGAAGTCATCGTAGCCCATCACTGCGGCATACGCACCTTTGGCATCAGCGTCGTCACAGATCTGGGTGGCTTTGATAATCCCGTGGAGGTTTCACACGAAGAGGTGCAGGAGGCTGCCGACAAGGCTCAGCCCATCATGACAGAGATCATGCGCGAGATGATCGTACGCTCCGAGAAGCTGGAGCACAGCAAGAACGAAAGATACAATACAGACCACCCGACAGAAGAATGGAAATCGCAGAGTTAGGTGAGTTTGGGCTCATACGCCATCTCACGGAAAAGATCGACATAAAGAACCCCGAGACGAAGCGCGGCGCTGGCGATGACTGCGCAGTGCTGGCATTCGAGCCGGGGCGGCAGGTGCTGGTCACCACCGACCTGCTGATGGAGGGTGTACACTTCGATTTGCAATATGTACCTCTCAAGCACTTGGGCTACAAGAGTGCGATGGTGAACCTGTCGGACATCTACGCCATGAACGGCCGTCCACGCCAAATGACGGTATCTATAGCCCTGTCCAAGCGCTTCACGGTCGAAGACATGGAGCAATTCTATGAAGGTCTGCGTGCCGCCTGTGATGCCTGCGGTTGTGACATCGTAGGGGGCGACACCTCTTCATCGTTCACGGGCTTGGCCATCAGCATTACTTGCATTGGTGACGCGCGGCCAGAAAACATCGTGTATCGCGATGGCGCCAAAGACACCGATCTCATCTGTGTGACAGGCGACTTGGGTGCTGCGTATATGGGGTTGCAGCTCCTTGAGCGCGAAAAGTCGGTCTATAATCAGCAGTTGCGTGAGGCTAAACAACGTGGTGAGAAGCTGGAATCGTTACCCCCCTTCCAGCCCGATTTCAGCGGACGCGAGTATCTGCTGGAACGACAGTTGAAACCCGAAGCACGGAAAGACATCATTGAGGCCTTGGCCAAGGAAGGCATACGTCCGACAGCGATGATGGACATCAGTGACGGCCTCAGCAGCGAGCTTTATCATATCTGCACGCAGAGTCACACCGGCTGCCGCATCTATGAGGACCGCCTGCCGTTGGATTACCAGACTGCCGTGCTGGCGGAAGAGCTGAATATGAACGTGACGACCTGCGCCCTGAACGGAGGCGAGGACTACGAGCTGCTCTTCACCGTACCCCTCACGGAGCATGACCGCGTTGCAGCCATCCCCGGGGTAAAAGTCATCGGACATATCACCAAGCCCGAATTGGGCTTGCAGCTTGTATGCCGCGACGGCGTGGAAATGGAGTTGAAGGCACAGGGCTGGAACCCGCTGAAGAATTGAGAATGGAGAATTGAGAACTGATAGTTGATAATTGAAAATTGACAATTGAAGATTGACAATTGGAAGGCGATTTAATCCATATCAATAGTTGGTTGCGACCGCTCTCATGGCTTTATGAGTTGGGCGTACGTATGCGTAATGCCTGTTTCAATACCGGCATCCTGAAAGAGACGTCGTTCGACCTTCCTGTCATATGCATTGGTAACATCACCGTTGGCGGCACAGGCAAGACGCCCCACACCGAGATGCTGTTGCGTTTCCTTCTGCCCCACCATCGCGTGGCCGTGCTCAGCCGCGGGTACAAACGAAAGAGTCGTGGTTTTCACCTGGCCACGAAGCAATCCTCGATGCATGACATTGGCGATGAGCCCTGGCAGATCAAGCAGAAGTTCCCAGATGCCATTGTGGCCGTCGATGCGAATCGCCGACATGGCATCCATTGTCTCTTAGAAAATGATGCAACCAAGGATGTCGATGTCATCCTTCTCGACGATGCCTACCAACACCGCTATGTAAAAGCGGGACTGAATATCCTGCTCACAGATTACCATCGCCTCATCACCGACGATGAGATTCTTCCCGCAGGCCGTCTGCGCGAACCTCTGATCGCCAAGGAGCGCGCGCATATCGTCATCGTCACCAAATGTCCGGCTAAGATGACTCCCATGGATTTCCGAGTCGTCCAAGAAGCCTTGGCGTTAAAGCCCTATCAGAAGCTGTTCTTCTCCACGTTCTTGTACGGGAAGCTCTACCGTCTCTTCGGAGAATCGCCCGGACAAGCAGAAGAGCTGACGGCTGACACCCACGTATTACTGCTTACCGGCATAGCCCTGCCCCAACAGATGATGATGGATTTGAGGCGCATCACCCGTCACATCACGCCTCTGTCCTTTGCCGACCATCACGAGTTTACGAGTCACGATCTCCAGATCATAGAAGAGGCGTTCACCGCCATGCAGGGCAATAAACGCCTCATTGTTACTACAGAGAAGGATGCGGCACGACTACGTTTGGTCCAAGGTCTCTCGACCATTGTCCGCAGGCATATCTACGTATTACCTATCGAGATAAGCATCCTTCGTGGAGAGCAAAGCCTCTTCGAGGAAACGATACAAGATTTCGTGGATCACCACACGCTCAGTTCGAACGGCACGCGCGTGTAGATGCACTGGTCGATGCGGCGCGGCTGCATCATGATCTGCATTGTACCCAGCATCGGATACAGCTCGCCGAGTGTAGCCTTGAGATGCTCGTCGAAGTAGCTTTCTTTTTTCTGGTTCATGAGCTGCTCGAAGAAATTGGTCGGTGCTGGGTAAGTGTCCACGGAGTACTCCTCCAGCTCTGCCAGCTTTGCCGCTTCGGCAATGGCATCATCCAAGTTTCCCAACTGATCCACAAGGCCGCGGGCCAACGCCTGTTCTCCCGTCCATACTCTGCCTTGTCCGATGGCATCCACGCTGTCTTTAGAGATCCCGCGTCCTTCAGCCACGCGACTGATGAACAGGTCATAGCCGCGCTCGATCTCTGCCTGCATCAACGTGGTCTCTTCGCCGGTGAAGGGGCGTCCCAACATACCATAGACCGCAGGAGCGCCGAAGTCTGCGTGTTTATTCGTCTTCACCACATCAAAATGCAGTCCCAGCTTCTGTGTCAGCAGCTCTGAAGCATCCGGGATCATGCCGAAAATACCGATGGAACCGGTCAGAGTTGAAGGTTCTGCCAAAATCTTATTGGCACCGCAGCTGATATAATAGCCACCGCTGGCTGCCATTCCGCCCATGGAAACCACCACGGGCTTCTCAGCCTTCAGCAGCTGCACCTCATGCCAAATCTGCTCACTGGCGAAGGCGCTGCCGCCACCCGAGTTCACACGGATGACCACCGCCTTGACATCCTCATCCTTGCGTAACTTCTGCAGTTCGCGGATGGTGGGCATCGTCTGTATGGTTGCCATATTACTTGAAAAAGGACTCGCGGGCGCCATATCCACGATATCGCCATACGCATAATAGACGGCGATGCGCCCGTCCTCATCCTCCTTGTCAGCAGCAGCCACCAAGTCGGCGGGTGAGACGAAGCGGATCGGCATCTTATCCTTGAGCACCAGCTTCGTGCGCAGCATCTCCTTGAAGCCGTCAATATAGGCCAAGGTATCCACGAGTCCGCATTCCAGCAGGTATTCCGTAGGCTGCATCGCCGTGAGCGTGTCTGCCAAGGCGTTCAACTGTTCCTGAGTGAGGTGTCGGCTCTCCCCCACCTCAGCCGTCATCTGATTCCAGATGCTGGCGAGATAGCTGTTCACCTGCTCGCGATTGGCCTCGCTCATCTCCGTATTGATGAAAGGCTCCACGGCACTTTTGAAGGTACCCACCTTGAAGACCTGCATCTTCACGCCCATCTTTTGCATGAGATCCGTGAAGAACATCGGCACAGATGCCAGGCCATGCCAGTCAACAATACCCTTGGGATTCACCACTACCTTATCAGCGACAGAGGCGAGATAATAGGCTTGTTCAGAGTAGATATCACCATAGGCGTATATCCATTTGCCGCTCTCCTTGTACTTCAGGAGCGCCTGTCGGAGTTCCTGCAGCATGGCAGGCGTGGCACCGCCGAAGCCTGTACCTACCTCCATATAGATACCCTCTACCTTCTCATTGTCGGCAGCCTCAGAAACGGCGGCAAGGAGCTGGTCAAGGCCGAGGATCTCGAAATCCTCGCCCATGAATATTGCCAGCGGATTCTCCTCATCGGTACGTTCCTCGATAGGGCCATTCAGGTTAATGCGTAAGACCGAACCCTTTCTCACACTGGTTGTTTCGCCTTCACTGGCAGCCATGCCAATCAAAGAGATAAACATCACGACACATGCTAACAGTGACCACAGGCTAATACCTACCACCGTAGCAAACACATACTTGATAAATTGTTTCATATTCCTTTCTTCTTGATATATGTTTGAATTTCGGGGCAAAAGTACAAAGAATTACCGAAAAGTGTGCTCCACAATGCGATTTTGTTTGTACCTTTGCAGCGTTTTTAATGATACAACACAAATACTATATTCTCATCCTGTGGTTATCATTGGCGTTCACAGCAATGGGCCAGGAAGCAATGACCGCCCATCCAAAGGAGCCCGTCATTGAAGACAGCGCGTCTTTTCTTCGTGCCAGTTTAATGATTGCCGAACCCACGCACCAGCATATTCAGAGTTCTTTCGGCCACGCATTCCTGCGAATGCAGTGTCCCTCCGCCGCCCTCGATTATTGTTTCTCTATGGAGAGTGGCGAGTACGAAGATTTCCTGGATATCTGCACGGGGAACTACCCCAACCGTCTGGTGGCCGTGCCCACAGCCGATTACCTGCAACCCTTTGACCACGAAGGGCGCACGGTGACAGAGTACGCCCTGAACCTGCGCCTGGAAGAGATGCAACATCTCTGGCGATTCTTGGATCGAACCAGTCTCCAAGGCTTATCGCCCTACCATGATTACTTTCATCACGGCTGTTCGCAGGAAATCATGCGCTATCTGACGCTCAATCTGGACGGCCAGTTAGTCTATGGCGACGCCGCACAACAACATGGCAACACGCTGTTTCTCCTTGGGAACCAGCTCCTGCCAGCCAACAGCTGGCTCCACCTGCCGCCCTCCATGCTCAGCACCACCGATGGCACAGACCGCCAGCTCACAGATGACGAGAAGACTGCCTTCCCCTGCATTATCCCGACGTTACTCTCAGATGCATCTATCATCGATGCCGACGGCAGCCGTCGCCCCATCCTGAAAGACGAGGCCCCCATCATCTACCCGCCCGCCCAACACTATGCACCCAACACGGCACCACCCATTTACATCTGGTTCCTGCTGGCACTCGGGGTTGTCCTTCTTATCAGCCTCTTAGGAGTTTGCTATCGCGTCGCGCCCGTGCATACGGTGTGTAACGTCTTAGACGGCTCTTTGTTCACGCTCTACCAGCTGATTACCTTCGGCACGCTCTTGATCTGCCTCTTCTCCACACTGCCTACCACGAGCGGTTGGAACTGGAACTACCTTATCTACAATCCGCTGCCACTGCTGATCTGGATCTACGGCAAGCGCCACCCCCTGTCTGCCCCGAGGCGCGCGAACCTATATATATGTTATGCCCTTTGGCTGACGGCTTTCATGGTCATCATGTTCATCGTGGGTGGCCATTTCATCACGGAACAATACCTGTTGGCACTGACGTTCACCGTCCGTTGCCTCTTCAAAGCTTACGAATATAGACATTCCACAAACACATTTAACCCTTAATTTTAATTGCTTATGAAACAGAAAGTACTTCTTTGTATCGCCGCCATGGTGCTGGGCATCAGCTCCGCAATGGCCAACAGCGACTACTATTTCAAGACAACCGTCACCGCCTCCGGCGCAGGTAAGGTGTATGCCAGCACCGATGCCGAGGCCACGCCCGAGTTCCAGGAGAGCGTCATCGTGGAACCGGAGAAAGAGAAAGCCAGTTCGGCTCCCACCAAGACCATCTACCTATGGGCAGAGCCCGAAGAGGGGATGGAGGCGACCTGGTCCACAGAGAGCGCCAACGTGCAGCTCACGCCCAGCGAGGACGGTCTCACCGCCACCGCTGTCATCACCGGCGATAAAGATTCCAACGTGGAGAACTTCATTCTCGCCACGTTTGCACGTCCTACAGCCAAGACACCCCGCATCGGCAGCACCAGCAACCTGACTGAGTTCTGGCCTACGCTCAAGGTCGGATTTGAGGCCGAAGCCGGTGCCACCATCCACTACACCACCGATGGCAGCAAGCCCACAGAGCAGAGCGCCATCTACACCGACAGCATCCTCCTCAACCGCATGACCACCACCGTTCAGGCCATCGCCGTCGTGGAGGGCAAGCTGAACAGCGCCATCGCCTCAGCAACCTTCACCGCCGTGAAGCCTGAAGGTAGCCTCGCTTTGGAGAGCAGTAGCCGTCGCATGCTGACGGGAACAACCGGCACCATCGCCGTCACCGAGCAAAGCCACGCCGCCGCCATCACATGGAGCAGCGACAACGAAGACGTTGCCAGCGTAGATCCCACGACCGGCGTCATCTCCGCTTTGAGTGAGGGCGAAGCCACCATCACAGCCACGCTCGCCGAAACCGAGGACTTCCTCAGCGCTTCCGCCTCCTGCGCGCTGACCGTGAGAGTCACCTTCGACACCTATCAGGTCGAGAACAGCGACTTCGAGCTCTGGGATGATGAGGACAACGACAACATCGAGCCCGCCCATTGGAACTCCTTCATGCACGCCACCGGTAGCCTCGCCAGCATCGTCAAGGGCAAGCAGGTGGAGAAGAGCGAGGAGACACGTCCTGGCAGCGAAGGCCAGTATAGCGCCAAGATCTTTGCCCGTGAGATCAAGATCCTGGGCATCACCGCCGCAACCGCCCAGGGCAACCTCACCACAGGCTGCATCAATGGTGGCTCCATGAGTGCTACCGATGCCAAGGGCAACTACAACTACACGAACCTCGACGACCAGAACCTCAACCAGATCTTCACCGGCCTCCCCGACTCTATTCGTGTATGGGTGAAGGCATCCTGTCAGTATGGCGGCGCCATCAGCTGCTTCCTGCACACCGCCGGCTATTTCCAGAGCCCGATGGCAAATGATATCACAGCCTCTGTGGTCGCCTCCGCTGAGAAATCCGACATCGCAAGCAGTGAAGAGTGGCAGGTAATCAGCCTCCCCCTCTCCTACAACGAAGAGACCGAAGGCCAGCGTCCCAGCTATGCGCTCATCACCATGACTACCAGCGGCACCGCCGGACAGAGCAACAAGGACGACTGGATGCTCATCGACGACCTCAGCTTCGTCTATAACTCTGAGCTGGCCAAGGCCACTTATGGCAATGAAGTCGTCCTTTTCAACGAGGACGGTCAGGCTTCCGTCGATGAGTTCTTTGATGCTGAGCTACTGAGCCTCACTGCCAACGGACGCGCCGCCACTATCGAAACCGAGTATGACGAGGCAACAGCCGAACTGACCATCACGGTGCGCGGCGATGACTACAGGGTGAACACCAAGAATGTTCACACCTACGGCATCCAGTTCCGCCTGTACGATGGCATTCAGTCCCTGGCTGCATCCAAAAACGCACAAACGGTCTATGACCTGTCTGGCCGTCGCGTGCAACATCCTGTCAAGGGCGGTATCTATATCATTGGCAACAAGAAAGTGATGGTGAAGTAAGGCACTGCCTGCTTAAAACACCCATTCCATCGGATAAATGGAGGCGGACACGGGCGAAGATCCCGCGTCCGCCTCTTTTTTGTATTTTCGGTACACAATCGGCACACCTACCGAATCTATAAATTTATGTACGCGCGTATGCGTACCTTTGCAGCGTTTTTTGAGACCATCGCATCAACAATCATTCAAAGCATACCATTTTATGATGAAAAAACACCTCCTATCCTGCCTTCTCCTCATGGCCTGCATGACGTTTACATCATGCATTGGCGATGAACCGGCGAATGCAGAATGCGACATTGAAAAGGCCTGGGTACATTTGGACAACCCAACAAGCATCTTCTATCTCCGCGCTGACACCCTCGCTGAAATATTGTCGGACTATGCTTCTTCAGACATCTTATTTCCATTGGCACGTTACAATGCCGTCGTGGGACAGATTCCATTATTTGTAGAAACCACGTCAGGCTCCATCATCTACCAAATAGTCAATGGACGCGAAGAACGGTTTAACAACGGCTCGCTCGTTGATTTTTCGAATGACCAGGCGCAGCGTTTTCGCGTACATTCTGAAGATGGTAAACACATGCGCGAGTACACCATCCGCATAAAACAAGATAAGGAGCCCGCCATTAGCACTGAGACTATTGACTTGGGTATTCTTTCAATCAATGGCATCACCCTTTCTGGTAATGATTTTTCCTATAACGGTCTTATGAACATTTCTCCCTACGGCGAGATTCCTGTTCAGGTCGCTGGTTCGCGAGAGGGAGAGACATTAACCTTTACAGTGACCGTTGAGACATCTACTGATCAATCTGTGCAAGTCACCTATAATAACGGAGTATATCAAGGCACCTGGAATGGGAAAGAGCTGCTACGCAAACAACAGGAGGCTACATTTGAAGACACTGGCACTGGTAGTGCGACATTGAATTTGGGCGAATTCGTTTTCCAAACTGCCACGCTTATACACTTTAACTATGAAAAAGCTGCACTAGATGCTAAGACAAACACCTATTTTGAATGGGAAGAAGAGGATCCTCTGTGCGAGCCTGATATCTGGGCAACTGGTAATCCTGGTTTCCAGCTCAGTATGAGCAGTGCCACTTGGGATATGTATCCCAGCATCTCCGAAGGTGGCGGCGTTGAAGGCGGGAAATGCGTCAAGCTGACAACCAGAAGCACTGGCGCCTTTGGTGAGATGGTAAATATGCGTATCGCAGCAGGCAATATGTTCCTCGGTAAATTTGATGTCGGGAACGCTCTTAAAGATGCCCTTAAGGCTACACTCATGGGCTTGCCCTTCTCCCACAAACCGTTATATATGCGCGGTTACTACAAGTTCCAGCCGGGTGCTGTCAAGCAGGACAAGAATGGGCAGCAGATGAGCGAAGAGGATGTCTGCGACTTCTATTGTGTAGTCTATAAGAACACGGATGCTAACGGCAACAAGGTACAGCTTGATGGCAATATTCTTGATACCAATCCTGCTCACAATCCTTACAAAGACAACATTGTAGGCATTGCACGCATAAAAAGTGAGGACATCATACGCAACAGCGACGAATGGACAGCCTTCGAGCTTCCAATAGCATATAGTAGCGATGTAAAGCAGGAAGATATGTTTAACCGCCAGTATTCTGTGGCCGTCGTGTTCTCCTCGAGTATTGATGGAGCATACTTCCGCGGAGCCATAGGTAGCACTCTATGGATTGATAATGTGACCTTGGTTTGCGAATATTAATGAAATAACATCTCAATATGAAAGCAATACGCAATATCATCTTATATGGTCTTATCATGATTGCATGTAAGACACAAGCACAGGAGACCGTTGACAGTTGGGAGAAATGGGGGCCGCATGATCTTCATAATAGTGGCTGGATCTTCCGCGTTGGCTACGTCATTGGTGGCACATCTCCTATACCTCTTCCTGACGAGATTCGAAGTATCAATGAGTTCAAGCCTCTAGGCGGCATCACTTTTGGAGCCGATTATTATATCATGTTTACGCGTCGTTTAGGACTGCAGGCCGGTGTTCATTTCTTCTGGGAAGGTTTCCATACCAGTGCCAATGTGAAGAACTATCGCATGGGAATTGAGATGGGCGGTAATCATCTGGAGGGTAACTTCACCGGTACCGACGTGACCAATACCGAGATGGTGGGCATCACCATCCCCATTACCTGTACCTGCCGTGTTTCGCCCCGCTGGAACATCGGTTTAGGCCCGTTCTTCTCGTTTGTCGGTAAGGGAACCTTCGAGGGCGAGGTTTATGACAACCCGGATGGTATTGGCTATCTTCGTGAGGGTGACCCCACAGGTAGGAAAATTGAGATTACATCTGAGAATGCAGCTACTTACGACTTTGCAGGAAACATGAAACATTTCTACTGGGGTCTCGAATTCATGTTCGAATGGAAGGCCATGCGACATCTCAATGTCTTTGGTGCACTCGACTGGAGCTTCAGCAGCATCTTCCCCAGCAGCTTTGAGACAATCCCCTTCAAGATGTACCCTGTCTATGCCAAGATTGGGCTGGGCTATAGGCTGTGATGAATGGACAATTGAGAATTGAAAATTGAGAATTGAAAATTATAAGATATGAAAAGACTTTTTACCCTCCTCTGCGTCAGCGCATGTATGCTGACCGCCATGGCGCAGCGCCAGATTCAGAATCCCAGCTTTGAGGATTGGGACAACGAAGAGAGCACTTCGATTGAACCCACCCACTGGAATTCGTTCATGTCTGGCACCGGCAGCATGAAAAGCTTTGCTGCCGCGCAGCAAGTCCAGAAGGGCGACGACGCTCACTCTGGCAACTTCAGTGCCCGCATCTATGCCCGTTCCGTCTTCGGTGTGGTAGCTCAGGGCAACCTCACTACTGGTTGCATCAACATGGGCAGCACAAGCGCAACAGACGCCAACGGCAACTACAACTACACCAACGAGGACGATGCCGACTTCCACCAGAAGTTCACGGGTCTGCCCGACGCCATGCGCGTATGGGTGAAGGGCTCCTGCGCCTACCCTGCCGGTGCCAGCTGTAATCTCCACACAACGGGCTATTTCCAAGACCCTGCTGGCAACACCATCACTGCCACGCGCATCGCCAAGGCCAACACCTCCGAGATTGCCTGCACCGATGAGTGGCAGGAGGTGATTATCCCGTTCGTCTATGATGTCACCGACGGCACACGCCCTGCCTACGCCCTGATCACCCTGACGACCAGCGGCACCCCTGGTCAGGGTAACGCTAATGACTATATGTTCGTGGACGATGTGGAGTTCCTGTACTACAGCGACCTGCGCGCCGTCACCTTCAACGGCAAGGACATCCCCTTCACGGGCACCACCGTCAATATCGACGGCACCTACGACGAGACCCTGCTCCAACTGAAGAGCGGCCAGGGAGCCACCATCAGCTCCTACTATGCTGAGGCCAGCAAGACGCTCACCGTCAGCATCACGGGTGAGGACATCGCCGAGAATCCCGGCAACAAGCACACCTACACCATCGTCTTCTCAGGCAAGGAGAATGAAAAGCCTGAGCCGCAACCAGATCCTGCTATTTCCGATTTCTATGGCAGCCTTGTCCCGTTCGGAGACTTTGAGCAATGGAAGGACGCTTGTGGCGAGAGTTGGCAGAATGGAAGAAATGAGATGCGTCAGCGACCTGGGACTGAACCAGAGGGATGGAATGGTAGCAGCATTAACCTTGCTGGATTAGGTTTCTTTGGAACTTCCACGATTAAAGCAGAAGTCGTCTTCGAAACAGCTGGAGTAAACGGAGAGGGCAAGGCTGTGAAACTTCAAAACACCTATAAGAATGATATCACCCTCAACTCTGCCGGTAATTATGTTCCTGCTTTCGTGAGCTACGGAACACCTTGGAATTATGTCACTTACTATAATAAAGACCGCCGTAACGGAGGTGTCTATGGTGGCCGGAAATATACGCAACGTCCGGATGCCATCCGTGGGCAATTCAAGCGCACTACACCAGGTGGTGAAGAGAAAGCACATATCATTGCCTACCTTTGGAAAGGAACATTTAAGAGCAAAATAGGTGCTAAAGATACCCCCGAGGCCGAGCAGGATGACGTGGATGAAGCCATTATGGGTCGTATCGAAACATCTGGAGGCGACGGACAACTTATAGCCTCCTGTGACTACGAATTTGAGGCCACAAAAGACAATGATTGGGAAACCATCACTGTGCCCCTCACCTATGTTGAAGGCCAGGAAGAAGCGGTACCTGAGAAGATGAATATCATCATCTCCAGCGCCGACTATTGGACACCGCTGAACACCAAGCAAAATAACACATTAGAAGCCGACGATATTGAGTTCCTCTTCTTCTCCAGCCTGGCCACAGCAGCCTATAACGGACAGGAAGTAGTCTTCAACGAGGAGGGCTTTGCAGAAATTGATGCCGACTACGAGGCCGAACTCCTGCAGCTCACCTCTGACGGTCGCAGTGCCACCATCGCAACCTCTTACAATGAAGATGAACGTCTATTGACCATTACCGTGAGCGGTGGTAATGTTGCAGAGCAGCCGGAGAACATACATACCTATAAGATTCATTTCCTGCCGCAAGTGAAGGTCATCAGCGAGCGTACTTACACGGACTTGATTCAGATTTCTGTAAACCAAGGTGACAATGAACTTCAGAATGCATCCATCACCATGCAGGAATGGAACACAGGCGAGACCGATTTGGTTCTTAAGAACTTCAGAATGGGTAACATCAACAGTCCTGTGAATGTCGGCACCATCGTTGTGAAAGGACTTCAACTGGACACAGAAGGCAAGTTCCAGACAGAATGTAACACCGCCATTCAAGCTGGCGACAGCCCCGAAGGTGTACAATGGCTCGGCCCCGTGTTGGGCGAGGTACCCCTCCAGATTGAGGGTCAGGAGCTGCGCGGCCGTGATGTGCCTGACTCGCTGCACGTACACATCGTCATTGACCTGAAGGAACGCATGAGCCAGTACATAGAGGTCCTCTTTGGTAAATCACTCATTGATGCCCAACAGCAAGAGGGTGGTGGTGACGGCCCACAGCCTGGCCCAGGAAAGATCACCCTTCCCGACCACCAGGACTACGAAGATGATTTGGTTGTCACGCTCAATGGCAGCGCTACGGCCCCACAGAAGACCATTATCAGCGTGGACTACCATAAGAATAACAACACCTTGGACCTCGTCCTTAAGAACTTCTGCTTGGCAAACGATGGTGATATCATGCCTGTAGGTACCATCCGCGTGAAAAATGTACCCTACACCTTAAAGAATGGTGTGGCGTATGCCACCTTCAAGAAAGATGTAGCGGTAACCATCGAGGAGGGTGATGACCCCAATGTAACCTCTTGGACGGGTCCTCTGCTGGGCGACATCCCCATCACGCTTGCAGGTAAGGCAGGTACCGACAAGCTCTATTGCACCATCGACATCAACATGACGGGCGTAGGTACCATCCATGTCGAATTCGGTAAGGATGCCGACTGGCCTAAGGTGGATGATGGTGGCGGTGATGAACATGGCGAGAATCCTATCTTGCGTGATTTCACTTACCATGACGGCCTTGTCGTGCGTGTTAATGGTGTACGCAATGCTGACCAAGAGGCAGATCTGCAGATGACTGTCAACGAAGATGGTACCATTAATCTGTCGCTCAAAAACTTTGTCTTGATTACCCAGGACGGCAATCGAGCTCCTCTGGGAAATATTGAGCTCCGTGATATCGTTCCCATGGAAGTAAAAGACAAAGACTACTACATGTTCGCCACCAACGAGACCATCACCATCCAGGATGGCGACGACAGTGAACTCTATTGGTTAGGTAGCCAATTCGGTGAGATTCCTGTTGCCATGTCTGGCAAGATAGCACAGTATAAGCTCTATTGCACGATTAGCACCTTTATGGATGATCGCGAGGAATCCATTATAGTTGTGTTCGGCGAGAACTTCACCGATGGAATCTCTGAGGTTCAAGGTTCAGGTTTCAAGGTTCAAGATGCTGCCATCTACAACGTGAGCGGTCAGCGCCTGAGCCGCCTGCAGAAGGGCGTGAACATCGTCAGCGGCAAGAAGATCCTTGTAAAGTAAGAGAGACTTGTTTCCTAAGCGCCCCGCTGGGGTCGCTTAGGAAACAAGTTCATTGATAAAGATGGCCACGATGGCCATAGGGGCGACCCAACGAATCAAAAAGAAGAAACCCACGAACAACCAGCGCGGGAAATGCAACGCATGGTTGTTCGTGATTTCTTTTACGACCAGGTCTTTCGGGAGATACCACCCCACGAAGATACTCAGCAGGAAACCTCCCAGCGGCATGATGATCTTGGCCGATACGAAGTCGAAGAAATCGAAGAATGTCATGCCGAACAGCCAGCGCACGTCCGCCAGCGGTCCAAAGCTCATCGCGCAGAGCGTGCCCAGCGCGATACACGAGAAGGTCACCACACTCGTGGCCGTGCGCCGCTTCATCGCAAAGCGCTCGATGAGGAACGATGTCACAGGCTCGTGCAGGCTCATCATGCTCGTCAGCGCCGCCAGCAGCAGGAGCGTGTAGAACATCACCGCAAACAGCCAGCCTATCAGCGGGGCATGTGCGAATGCCGTCTGGAACACCGTGGGGAGCGTGATGAACACGAGTCCGGGACCTGCGTCCGGCGCCACGTCAGCCACCGAGAACACGGCGGGGAAGATGATGAAACCGCTCATCACAGCTACCGACGTATCTATCAAGGCCACGCTGCCCGCCGTCTTCATCAGCTTGGCATCGTCCGTGAAATAGCTAGCATAGGTGCAGAGACATCCCATCCCCACGCTGAGCGAGAAGAACGCCTGCCCCATCGCACTCAGCAGCACGTCGCCGTTGATCTTCGTGAAGTCCGGTTTCAGCAGGAAGCGCAGGCCCGTGTCGGAACCGGGCATGGCGAAGGAGCACACCACCAGCACGGCAATGATCAGCAACAGCATCGGCATCATCATCTTGGAGTATTTCTCAATGCCGCCCTGCACACCGCGCACGATCACCCAGTGCGACATCAGCAGCACCGCAGCCATCGCCACCACCGGCATCCACGCATTCTGCGTGAACTCCGTGAAGTAGGCGGCACTGTCGGTCATTGTGGTCACCTGGTCCGCGACGGCTGACACCAGGTACTTCAGCGTCCATCCCGCCACCACGCTGTAGTAGCTCAGGATGAACCACGCGGCGAAGACACCCATGATGCCCTGGAACACCCAGCCCGTCTTCGGTGCCAGCGTGCGATAGGCATCCACGGGGTTCTTATGCGTGTGGCGCCCCACAATGAACTCTGCCGTCATCAGGGGGATACCCATGAGCATGACGCAGGCAATATAGATGAGGATAAACGCCGCGCCGCCGTTCATTCCCACCTCGGTGGGGAAACGCCATACATTTCCCAGCCCCACGGCCGAACCCGCCGACGCTAGGATAATGCCTAATTTACTGCCAAAAGAACCTCTATTTTCCATTTTGGCGGCAAAAGTACGAATAAAAGTCTTACCTTTGCACAAAAATTCACATAAATCTGCGGTCTATGCCCATAAATTGTTCCTGCCGGCCACTGCCCTCGCTGCGTCGTTATCCCCTCTCCTACCTTGTGGCCGTCGCCATCCTGCTGCTGTCGCTGCTGCCCATCGGTGCCGTTGAAATCGCCAAAAACGTACCCTTTGCCGACAAATGGACACACATGGTCATGTACGCCGTCTTTGCCCTTGTCATCGGCCATGAGTACTGGCGCCGCCACAGCGCCGACAGCCACCACGCTGTCCGCCTCCTCTTCTGGTCCGTCCTCGCCCCCATCCTCATGGGCGGCACGCTGGAACTCCTGCAGACCTACGCCACCTCCTACCGCAGCGGCGAGTGGCTCGACTTCGCCGCCAACAGCCTCGGCGTCGGCATCGGTTTCTGCCTCAGCCTCCTTATACATTATATATATAGATGGCGCCATAACGACAAGGCCCGCTCACGATGAGCAGGCCTTGTGGAGTGAAGGTCGGAAAGAGGCGACTCGAACGCCCGACCCCTACGTCCCGAACGTAGTGCGCTACCAACTGCGCTACTTTCCGAATGCGCGCGAGCATCACTTTGCTCGTTTGCGGGTGCAAAGGTAAGGATAAAATGTGAGAAAAGAAAAGTGAAACGTGAAAAATTATAGCAGCAGAGCCATTTTTTTGCCAAAAGCCTTGCAGGATTCACAGAAAACCCCTACCTTTGCACCCGCAAAACTGAAAGCACCGCCTCTAAAGGCTGCCAAGGAAGCACAAAAGATGGTGTCATAGCTCAGTTGGTAGAGCAAAGGACTGAAAATCCTTGTGTCCCCGGTTCGATTCCTGGTGACACCACACAAAGAAGCCCTGGTTGATTTCTCAATCAGGGCTTCACTTTTTCGTCTGTAGTGTCACCAGGAATCGAACTACTTCACTACCTTCTTGCCGTCGATGACATACATGCCGCGGGGTAGCTGGCGCAGGTCAGTACCTGCGAACCGCCCGTCGATGGTGTAAATCCTCCCCGCCCTAACAGTGGAGGGGTCGGGGGCGGGACCGTTGAGGCTCTCAATGCCATCCGCCGTATCTGCTTTCACCAGCACCTCATCCAGGAAGAAGCGCCCTTGGGTGGAGCTGAAGGAGATGGTCATCACACCCGTACCTGTCACCTGCACCGTGAAATCATCGAAGTTGCCCTTTGTCATCGTCACGGTGGAGGGCGTCAGCGTGCCGCCGGTAGTCGAGAGGTTGAGCGTGATAGCGTCATTCCTGCTGTCCCATGCGCCGGCGCGGAAGGTCAGCGTGGCAGAGCCGTTGAGCGTGAAGGAAGGCGTGGTGGCTTCACCCGAGATACTAGAAGTTCCGAACTTCGCGCATTGGTCAGCGCCGTAGGATTTATCGCCAGTCACCTGCCAGCCATCGTTATCCGTATGGAACTTGGTAGTACTCATTGCTATGTTACCGTTCCACTTTCCATCATTGCCGCCGGTGCCATTGCACTGGTCGAAGGACTCATAGAAGATAGCGCCGTCCGGGTCGGGCGTGGGAGTGGGCGTAGGTGTCGGGTCCGGATCCGGATCCGGCGTAGGCGTCGGGTCATCCCCTGTCAGCGTCAGCGTGATGGTGCCGTCGTTGTTCTTCGTGATCTTGGTGATGCCGATGGTCTTACTGCTCTTATTCAATGTCTTCAGCACATCGATGCTGGTCTTTTTGTTGCCATAGAGGTTCGATGACGATGCCGAGAAGTACATCTTGGCGCCGTCGGCCGTCAGCGCGCACGCGCGTTTCTGCGACTGCGTATTGTTGACCTTGTTGTTTTCCCAGTAAGACTGACTATAGGCGATGCGGCTCACCAGCACGCCCGACCCGTATTGCTCGGGTTGCCACGTGCCCGGCTGTCGGTTCTCAAGGATGAAGGTCTCCGTGGAGCTATTGCGCACGATATACGCTGAATTTTCGGCCAATCCATCGGGAGCTTGCAGCGTGACGGAACCCGTCGTGCCCAGTTCCTTCAGCTCCAGCCAACCCATATAGCTCTTCTCATAAGCATTGTATCCTGCGGGCGCACGGCACTCGTCGTCCATATAGGCGCCCGAGTCCATGATGGACCAGAATCCGAAGGGGTCATCATAACCATAATTGTAGTCGGTGCAATAGAAATCAGGCAGTCCCAGTGCGTGTCCGAATTCATGGCAGAACACGCCCATGCCCATCAGCTGACTGCCAAACAGCTCATTACCGATGAAGAAACTGTTGAAGTGTACCCCCTGGTAGGTACCAGTGCCTATGGGGTCTTCCTCGTCGTCCCATTCACAGGGCCAGAGATAATTCTCGCCATAATTCTCGGTAGCCTCACCCTTGCCGGCGTAGAACATCGCCAGCAGGGGCACGCCCGTCCTGTGGTACGCATCACCGGCCGGCACGACATACTGAGAGAAATCCGTTCCCAGCTGGCTGATGGCTGCAGCTATGACATCGCGCGGCAGCTCGTCCAGCCCCTTGTCGTTGCCGTTGCTGTCGTTCTGACCATAATACTTATAGGATTTGCTGAGCGTTACGATACCCACGACATCGAACGTGGGCACGAACTGCCCGCCGCTCTGGTCCTTGAAGTAATCGCGCACGGAACCTACGGCTCCCGACTCATCGCTGTAGCCCTCCTCGTTGTAGTAGCGGTTCATCTTCGCCACCGTGGTGGTGCTCTTGAACTTCAGGTCATTGAACTGCACCATCACTACGGGAATCGTGTACGCGCCAATGCTGGGCACCGAGCCGCGACTCATCACACCCTTCTTACCCAGGCCGTCGGTGGTGCTGGCGTAGATGACCTTGCGGGCTGCGTTGCGCGCTGCCTTGCGCGCCTCACGCTTGCGTTGCAGCGCCTGGGCATCCGCCTTCACATAGGCGTCGCCCTCCATCACATAGCAGGTGCCGTCGGCAGCCCGCAGCCAGTGGCCGTGTTCATCACCCACTCGCTCTGCCCTCACCTCCGTGCCGTCGGCCAGCGTGACGGTGACCCACATTCCACGCTTCACGGGAATAGCCATCATCGCGCCCGTCATCATCATGAGCGTCAGAGCCAGAAAAAACTTCTTCATACTGTTTCTTTTTTAATTCGGCCGCAAAGGTACTCATAATATCCCGCCCCACCAAAAATCCCATAACTTTTTCAACAAACTATCACAAAAAGGCCACTCAATATTGCACTTTTCACACTTTCATTTGAATCAAAGCAGAGATTTTTTGCTTTTTCTTTGGTTGAATCAGGAATAACATGTACTTTTGCATCGCAATAGCCATTTCGGAAACGATTGTTGCGGTAAATAATACACAATAATACAAAGGTTTACATAATGAGATTCTACGACAGAGAACAGGAAATAGCCTTCCTGAGAGAGACTCGGGACACGGCTGAACGGGTGGCCCGCTTTACGGTGGTGACCGGGAGGAGGCGAATCGGCAAGACCACGCTGATCAGAGAGGCTTACAAGGATGAGCCCTTCGTGTATTTCTTTGTGACCAGGAAAGCGGAATCGGACTTGTGTGAAGTGTATCTGGAGGAGGTCAGCGAGAAGCTGGGCATCCCCACACTGGGCAGCAGCAGGCACTTCAGCGACATCTTCCACTACCTGATGCAACTGTCGCAGACCCGGAGCTTTACGCTGGTGATTGACGAGTTCCAGGATTTCTTCCGTGTGAACAAAGCCGTTTACAGTGAGATGCAGGATATCTGGGATAGGTTTGAGAAGACATCGAAGATGAATCTGGTGGTATGCGGCAGCATCTACTCGCTGATGCAGAAGATTTTCAAGAACAAGAAGGAGCCTCTGTATGGAAGGAATACAGGCGAGTTGAAGGTGAAGCCTTTCCGGCCCTCGGTGCTGAAGCAGATAATGACGGACGCGAAGCCCAGCTACACGAAGGAAGACCTGCTGGCGCTGTTCACCTTTACGGGTGGTGTGGCTAAATATGTGAGCCAGCTGGTGGATGGCGGAGCGCTGGATAAGGATGCTATGATAAGGCACATCGTGAGTCCCAACTCGACCTTCCTCAGTGAGGGTAAGAACAACCTGATAGAGGAGTTCGGCAAGGACTACGGCATCTATTTCTCCATCCTCTCGTGCATCGCCCGTGGCAAGAACACCCGCAGCGAGATAGAGGATGTGATCGGCAAGGAGGTGGGGGGGTACCTGACCAACCTGGCGGAGGAGTATGAGCTGATCAGCAAGCGGCAGCCTCTGTTTGAGAAGAGCGCGAACAAGAATGTGCGCTATGAGCTGGACGACGTGTTCTATAGCTTCTGGTTCCGCTTTGTCTTCAAGTATAGCTATATCATTGAGATAGAGAACTACACCAAGCTGCAGGAAATCATCGAGCGCGACTACAGCACCTTCAGCGGACTGATGCTGGAGCGGTACTTCCATCGTGTGGCCATGGAATCGGGCGAGTTCACCCGTATTGGCCGTTGGTGGGACCGTAAGGGCGAGAATGAAATCGACATGATAGCCGAGGATGTGCTTTCAGACAACGTGATGTTTTGCGAGATCAAGCGTCAGGCGGATGAAATTAGCATCGGCGTGCTGAAGCAGCGAGCAGAGGTGCTGCTACAGGCGACGCACGAGTGGAAGAAGTATGACATCTCGTACAAAGGTCTATCGATGAAAGATATGTAAAAGACAACTCAAAAACCACTGCCCCGAATCAGGAGGGCAGTGGTTTGTTTTTAGTGCCTCATCTCGAAAAATGCAGAGATTTTTTGTCGTGGATTCAAAAGAAAGCGCTATCTTTGCGGGCGTTAATAACGAAACTTACCGATAAAAGAAAAAGGTGTACAGATGAATTTCGAATCACTTGTAGGACATATCAATCAGGTACAGGACGTGCTTCAGGCGCAAGCCGCGCATGCGGATTCTCCCTAAAGATTTCCGAAGGAGTTATTAATAAAAATCTCTGTCTTCATGGATGTGCTTTATGATGTGAGGCACATCTTTTTTGTGGGGAGTGGAGGGGAAAGAAGGGTTTGTCGCGTCTTCGAGGGTTCCCCATAAAAGTTTTTGGGGAGAAAAAGCCTCATTCCCTCAAACTTGTTGAATCTCAGGCTGTAGAGGCTGAGGGAAAGCTGAGGGAATGAGGGAAATGGTGAGAGAATAGTATCAGCGGCTACTTAGAAACCTCTGCGGAAGCGTTCTGGGGACAGACACGGTAGCGCTCGCCGTAGGCCGTATGGCGGTGTTCGAGGCCAGGGATGCGAGAGAGGATGCGCCCCATCTTCGCCACTGTGGGAGCTTGGAAGGAGGAATGGGCATTCTTCTTGATGTGCTCGATGATGGCGGCGGCAGAGAGCCACTGCCCTTCGTCCTTGCTCGTGGGCACCGTGAAGTGCTCCAGGAAGTAGGCTTCGGCATCCGTGGGAATCTGGAAGCGTTCGTTGTGCTCCATCACGCGCTTCGTCTCGGCATCGGTGAACCAATAGCGGGCGCCGCGGCTGAGCTCTGCGACGGCCTGGGCATAGAGCTGTTCGTAGTCGATGCGTCGAGGGATGCGGATGGGCCCCGTGAGCTGCACGCCCACAAAGCGACGCGAGCCGGAGATGTCTGCCAGCACCTGCGTCATATTGGTGGTGGCGATGAACGATGCCAGGCGGGGTGCTTCTTCGAGATGGCGTGCATAAGGACGCAGGACCATCACGGCGGGCAGTTGCACGAGGTTCTTCAACATTCCCGCCTGCTTGTGTGCCGAGATGCGGTTGAACTCATCGAGGTTGATGAGCAGCAGCTGACTCATGGCCAGATGAACCTTGCGCTCATCTGCCAGCGACAGGTTGTCGCTGTAGCCCCACTTGCGCAGTTCGGGAGGCAGCAGCAAGCGACAAAACGTGCTCTTACGCATCCCCTGGGGCGAGATGAGCAGGGGCACGATGGCGTTGCCGTACTGCTTCTCACCTCCCTGCCATTGCGCCACCATCGCCAGGAACCAGCGGTGGAACCAAGCCATCCACTGACGGGGAGTGTCGGTGGGCACACAGCGGGCGAGGGCACGGATGCGGTCGCGACCGTCCCACCGTCCTTCGAGCTGCTGCAGGTAGTCCTGCACGGGATTGTAGTCGGGCACATCGTGGGAAAAGACGTAGCGGCGTACATCGCGGTCCCACACGGGCAGGCCGCTGCTGATGAGATAGTTGGTAATGGTGTTCAGCGCCCGTTCCGTCACGGGCGTCCAATCGGCGGGGTCTGCATAGGGAGACATATACTCCGTATAGCCCATCACCGTGTTGTAGCGGAACTGGAACGTGTCGCTCAGTTCTGCATGAATCATCTCGTAGAGATTGATGTCTTGTGTCTTCATAATAAGAAAGAAATAAGGTTAAGATAAAATAGAAATTAGATAAGGTTGTGATGGTAATAAGGTCAGGTGCTTATGACGTATTCCACCGGTGGAACTCGCCGTAAGATCAGGCTCTTCACGGGCGAGGAGCCTGCTGCGCAGGCGTTACGACCGAGGGAAGAAATAGTCCATGTCCACACGGTCGAAGCGCACACTGTCGGGATTGTAGCCGAAGCGCTGGAAGATGCGGCGTATGGCCTGCTGCTGTTGGGGAGAGATGGGGTAGCGACCGTTGTAGTAGCGGTAGTACGTAGAATGGCTCTTGAAATACGCCTTGATGCAGGCTCGCATCTGCTCGGCATCGCTCTCTTTGACACCAACGAGCAGTTTACGCATACCCCAGGCCACCTGCACCTTGGCAAAAGGAATGTGAAAGCGGCATCCGTTGTCGCTGCGTGCCGAGGGCAGTACGCAGCGCTGCTGCTTGTGGCGTGTGTTCACGCATTCGAAGGCACGATAGCGCAGGCATCCCTCGTGCCAGGGGCAGTCGGCCTGCATACACACCGTCCAGTTGACGGGCATTTTGGAGGAAAGTTCGTTTTCCATAGTAAATAAAACAGATTAAAGGTTAATACTATATGGGCATCTACGATGACCCGTTGTGTTTTCAGCGGCAAAGGTAATAAAAAATTTTCATTCCACCAAATATTTGCCATCATAACGCATTTTTTTAATCCGGCACCCCTTCATTTCGTTGCCATTTGTCACTTTTCCCTCACTCTCTCACCCTTTCCCTCAGCATTCCCTCATCCCTTATGAATTGACAATCAATAAGTTTGAGGGAATGAGGGATTAGAACTATAAAAACAGTTTTATTAGACGCTGAGGTTCTTTTGGAGTTGTTCGACGGAGCTGGCGCCGACGAGGACGGAGGTGACACCGCGCTGGGCAAGGATCCAGCGGAGGGCGTTCGCGGAGATGGTGCGACCTTCGGCCTGGGCTTCGGCTTGCAGCTGCCGCAGGTAGGTGAGCAGCTCGGGGGTGAGGCGGTCCTGCTTGAGGAAACGGCCTTGGGCCATGCGTGAGTCGGCGGGGATGCCGTTGAGATAGCGGTCGGTGAGGAGACCCTGGGCGAGGGGCGAGAAGGCGATGAAGCCGATGCCGCGGTCGGCACAATAGTCGAGGATTCCTTCGTCCTGCGGCTCGCGGTCGAGGAGGTTGAGGCGCCCCTGATAGATGAGCAGCGGGACATCGCGCTCGCGCAGGTATTCGTCGGCACGTTTCAGGGCTTGCAGCGGCCATCGCGAGATGCCTACATAGAGCGCCTTGCCTGCCCGCACGATATCGACCAGCGCCTGCAGCGTTTCCTCGAGGGGTGTCTCGGGGTCGTAGCGGTGGCTGTAGAAGAGATCGACATAGTCGAGATGCATGCGGCGGAGGCTCTGGTCGAGGCTGGCCATCAGGTATTTGCGACTACCCCAATTGCCATAGGGGCCGGGCCACATGTCGTAGCCGGCCTTGGTGGCGATGAAGAGCTCGTCGCGGTAGGGGCGGAAGTCCTCGTCCATAAGGCGGCCGAGCGTCTCCTCGGCGCTGCCGTAGGGCGGGCCGTAGTTGTTGGCCAGGTCGAAATGCGTGATACCGTGGTCGAAGGCATAGTGTGTGATGGCGCGGCTGCGCTCGAAGGGGTCGTTGGCGCCGAAGTTATGCCAGAAGCCGAGGCTCACGCGCGGCAGCAGGACGCCGCTGAGTCCGCAGCGGTTGTAGAGGGTGGCGGCATCGTCGTAGCGATGGGCATCAGCGATATAGGATTCCATGTGGTCGAAGGGGGTTAGAGGGTGATGCTGTTGAGGAGCGGCAGTTTGCCGTCGTCGATGAGTTTGATGATGAGCTCGCCGAAGAGGGTGTTCTGCCAGGCGAACCACTTACGGGTGAAGCGGGCGGGGTCGTCCTTGTGGAAGCTTTCGTGCATGAAGCCGGTGCCGGCATCGGTGCGCATGAGCATCTCGATGCATGCCTTGATTTCGGCATCGTCGGTGCTGGTGAAGGCGCGCATCATGATGGACATGGGCCACGGCATGTCGTAGCCGATGTGGGGGCCGCCGATACCTTCACCTGCGCGCCCACGGAAGAAATAAGGATTGTCCTCGCTCCACACAAAGCGGCGGGTGTTCTGATAGATGGGGTCGCTGACGGGGACATCGCCGAGATAGGCCATGGCGAGCAGGGAGGGGACGTTGGCATCGTCCATCAGGAGCTGGTTGCCGAAGCCATCGACCTCGTAGGCGTAGATGGGCCCGTACTTGGGATGCATATTGACTGCATATTTATTCAGTGCTTGTTGCACTTCCTCCGCCAGCGCCTGGCATTGCGCGGCCAGGTCGTCGCGCCGGTTGACCTGCGTGAGGATCTCGGCGGCGTGGCGCAGCTGCGTCACGGCCATGAAGTTCGACGGCACGAGGAAGAGCAGCGTGGTGGCATCGTCGCTGGGGCGGAAGGCTGACGCGATGAGGCCCACGGGCTTCACGGGAGCGCCGATTCCATCGATGATCATCGTGTCGGAGGCGCGCTCAGTGCGTCGCTGGAAGGTGTAGCTGCCGTGGCCGTCCTTGCGCTGCTGGTCGCGGAAGGTGGCGAGGATGTGCTGGATGGCCTGTAGCCACGACGTGCCGAAGATGGAATCGTCGCCCGTCACCCGCCAGTATTCATAGGCCAGGCGGATGACGTAGCACAGCGAGTCGATTTCCCATTTGCGCTCGTGCAGCTCCGGCTTCATGGCGGTGAGGTCCTTCTGCCATTCGCCATCGGGGTTGGGGGTGTAGTTGAAGGCGTTGGCATAGGGGTCGATATTGATGCAGCGGAACTGGCGCAGCACGACGCCGGCGAGCATCCGCTGGAGGTGTTTGTCCTGAGGGGCCAGCCTAACGTAGGGGAAGACCTGTGCGCCCGAGTCGCGCAGCCACATGGCATGAATATCGCCGGTATATACGAAGGTGTCGGGGAGGCCTTGCGCGTCGGACTCCGTGTAGTGCACGGTGGTGTCGATGGTGTTGGGGAAGCAGTTGACGAACATCCATGCCAGTCGCAGGTTGGTGAGCTGGCGGACAATCTCCTGGATCTTCTTCTCTACGGCCTCCGAGCGGAAGAGGCGGTCGGCCTCGGCGGGACGGTTGTTGACGCGCAGGACATCGGTCTTCACCGTGGATATCTCCGGGGCAAGGACAGTCCGTGCAGACAACGGCGCAGCGACGGCGCCAGCGAGGCACAAGAGGAGGAGCAGTTTCTTCATGACGGCAAGTGTTAAGAGCGGTTTTTAGTTCGTTTGTCGGCACAAAAGTAAGCTTCTGCGCCCACATACGCAAATAAAAATACGTGTTTTCACGAAAAATGTTGTATTATTGCATGATATATGAAATAATATGCATACCTTTGCAGCCAAATTTTGAAAAAAGACATGAGACAAGACAAGCACACACGATTAGAGGTCATCAAGATGATCATCTCCAGCCAGGAGCTGAGCACGCAGGATGAGCTCCTTCGTGAGCTGGAGAAAGCCGGGTTCCCCTCCACGCAGGCCACGCTGTCGCGCGACCTGCACCAGCTCCATATCGGCAAGGGGCACAACGAGCGGGGCAACTACATCTACATGCTGCCCAACCAGCAGCGCTACCAGCGCGTGAGCGACACCCACATGACGGTACAGCAGATCAACCGTCTGGGGGCGCTGTCGGTGCAGTTCAGCGGCAACCTGGCCGTGCTGCACACGCCTCCCGGCCATGCGAACCACGTGGCCTACGACATCGACCATGCCGAGCTGTCCCACATCCTGGGCACGATAGCGGGCGATGACACGGTGTTGGTCATCCTCGACGAGAAGGCCGATCGCCAGGAGGTGCTGAACCAACTCAGTCTGGTATAAACGAATAGGAACATTACACACCTTCAGATAATGGAAGAATTGATCAAACCGGAATCCATTCAAGTGCTCGTGGCCGACGAATCGCATGAGAGATACGTCGATACCATCCTCACGACCATCGAGGAAGCTGCCAAGGTGCGCGGCACCGGCATTGCCAAGCGCACACACGAGTACGTTGCCAACAAGATGTTCGAGGCCAAGGCCGTCATCGCCTTAGCCAAGATGCCCGATGGAACGGAGCGTTTCGCAGGCTTCAGCTATATCGAGACCTGGGGCAACAAGCAGTATGTCACCACCTCGGGCCTCATCGTACACCCCGACTTCCGCGGGCTGGGCATCGCCAAGAAGATCAAGGACCTGACGTTCTCGCTGGCGCGCACGCGCTGGCCGCACGCCAAGATTTTCTCGCTCACCAGCGGCAAGGCGGTCATGAAGATGAACACGCAACTGGGCTACCTGCCCGTGACCTTCGACGACCTGACGGACGACGAGGCATTCTGGAAGGGCTGCGAGGGTTGTGTGAACGTGGGCGTGCTGCGCGAGCGCAACCGCAAGTTCTGCATCTGCACCGCCATGCTCTTCGACCCCGAGGAGCACCTCCCCGCCAAAATTCCGCAGGAGGTCATCGCCAGAATAGAAAGACTTGAAGGGCGCGCAGCGCACAGCCAAGAGCTGCGCGATTAAACCCAATAGGCCCCATAAGGCCCATTAGCCCTATAAGCCCCATTAGTCCCATCAAAACAATTACTATATGAGCAAGAAGAAAGTAGTGGTCGCCTTTTCGGGCGGCTTGGACACGAGCTACACGGTGATGTATCTCGCCAAGGAATTAGGATATGAAGTACACGCTGCGTGCGCCAACACGGGCGGCTTCAGCGCCGAGCAGCTGAAGACCAACGAGGAGAACGCCTACAAGCTGGGCGCTACGAAGTATGTCACCCTCGACGTGACGCAGGAGTACTACGAGAAGTCGCTGAAGTACATGATTTTCGGCAACGTACTGCGCAACAACTGCTACCCCATCAGCGTCAGCTCGGAGCGCATCTTCCAGGCCATCGCCATCGCGCGCTATGCCAATGAGATCGGTGCCGACGCCATCGCACACGGCAGCACCGGTGCCGGCAACGACCAGATCCGCTTCGACATGACCTTCTTAGTGATGGCCCCCGGCGTGGAGATCATCACGCTGACGCGCGACAAGAAGCTGACGCGCAAGGAAGAAGTGGATTACCTCAACGCCCACGGCTTTGCCGCCGACTTCGCCAAGCTGAAGTATTCTTATAATGTGGGCATCTGGGGCACCAGCATCTGCGGTGGCGAGCTGCTCGACGCTACGCAGGGCCTGCCCGAAGAGGCTTACCTGAAGCACGTGACGGCCAAGGAGCCCGAGAGCCTGCTGAAGATTCAGTTCGAGAAGGGTGAGATCGTGGGCGTCAACGGCGAGAAGTTCGACGACCGCATCAAGGCCATCCAGAAGATCGAGGAGATCGGTGCCAGCTACGCCATCGGCCGCGATGCCAACGTGGGCGACACCATCATCGGCATCAAGGGTCGCGTAGGCTTCGAGGCCGCAGCACCCAAACTCATCATCGAGGCCCACCGCCTGTTGGAGAAGTCCACGCTCTCGAAGTGGCAGCAGTACTGGAAAGATCAGGTCGGCAACTGGTACGGCATGTTCCTGCACGAGAGTCAGTATCTGGAGCCCGTGATGCCCGATATAGAAGCGATGCTCAGCAGCTCGCAGCGCAATGTCACGGGTACGGCCATCCTGAAGCTGCGCCCCTTCGGCTTCGAGACCGTGGGCATCGACAGCGCCAACGACCTGACGAAGAGCAAGCTGGGCGAGTATGGTGAAACCCAGACCGGTTGGACCGCCGACGAGGCCAAGGGCTTCATCAAGGTGCTCTCCACGCCGCTGCGTGTCTATTACGGAATCCACAAAGACGAAAAAAGATAAACAACATGGCACAGAAACGTTTTTATTTGTCCGACACCGACAAGAAGATTGGCGGCGTGTGCGGAGGTCTCGCAGACTATTTTGAGATGGACCCGCTGCTGGTACGTGTTGCATTCCTCATCTTAACCTTTTGCATTGGCGGTGGACTGATGATCTATCTCATCTTATGGATCCTGGCTCCAAGGCAGTCGCAAATATGATTAAGGTAGGCATTATCGGTGGCGCAGGCTACACGGCGGGTGAGCTCATCCGCCTGTTGCTGCACCACCCCGAGGCAGAGATCGCCTTCGTACATAGTACCTCGAACGCCAAAGCCCTGCTGACCGACGTCCATGAAGGCCTACTGGGCGAGACGGACATGAAGTTCACGAGCCGCATGGCGCTGAAGAGCATCGACGTGCTCTTCCTGTGCATGGGCCACGGCAAGAGCGCAGAGTTCCTCAAGGAGCACCCCGTGCCGCAGAGCCTGAAGGTCATCGACCTGGCACAGGACTTCCGTCTGGCCTCGCCCGACCACGACTATGTCTATGGCTTGCCGGAAATCAACAAGGCGGAGATTGCGAAGGCCCAGCACATCGCCAACCCCGGTTGCTTCGCCACGGCCATCCAGCTGGGACTGCTGCCGCTGGCCGCCAACTGGCTGCTGCACAACGACATCAGCGTGAATGCCATCACAGGCTCCACGGGTGCCGGCGTGAAGCCCGGCGCCACGACCCATTTCTCATGGCGCATGGGTAACATGAGCATCTACAAGGCTTTCCGCCACCAGCATGTGCCCGAGATTCGTCAGTCGCTGGCGCAGCTGCAGCCCGGCTTCGATGCCAGCGTGGATTTCATTCCTTATCGCGGCGACTTTGCCCGTGGCATCTTCTGCACCGAGGTCGTCCGCATCGACCCCGCGCTGAGCGAGAAGGACATCGTGAAGATGTATAAGCAGTTCTACGCAACGGCCGCCTTCACACATTATGTGGATCGTGACCTCGACCTGAAGCAGGTCGTCAACACCAACAAGGCGCTGGTGCATGTGGAGAAGTTCGAAGAGAAGCTGCTCATCACCTCCGTCATCGACAACCTCCTGAAGGGCGCCAGCGGACAGGCTGTCCAGAACATGAACCTCATGTTCGGCATCGACGAACATGCCGGCCTCGACCTCAAGCCCAGCGCTTTCTAAACGCCCCACAGCCGCAATATGCAACGACTGCTGTTCATCATCACCATGGTATCGTGGTGTACCCTGCACGCGCAGACGCCGATCTACAAATCGCCGCTGAGCGATGCCACGCTGATATCACCTTACTACTTCGGTCCCAATGCTTTTGCAGTGCCCGAGATGCTAGACGGGCGGGTACAGCGAGTGCTGCGCGTGGAGCTGGCAGGCGACTACTTCAACGGCTACCGGGGTGACCACACAGCAGATATGTCGCTGAAGGTGAACATCCCGCTGTGGACGGACCGTGTGAACCTGAGTATGTGGATGCCGGTCATGGAATGGTTCCGCAATTCCGACGAGAACATCGCCACCTGCCGCATTCCCGAGGAATATCGCGAGGAGGCCCGCAAGGGACATCTCAGCGGCGACGTCTATGTGACCGCAGACATCCAGCTGCTGAAGGAGCGGCGTTGGCGACCGGACTGGGTTGTGCGTGCCGCGCTGAAGACGGCTTCGGGCGGCAAGTACTACCTTGCCCGCTACTACGACAGCCCGGGTTATTTCTTCGACACAGCAGTGGGAAAGTCATGGGCCGTGGGGCGAAACACGCGATGGAATCACCGTTTTCGTGCGGCGCTCTCCACGGGTTTCCTGTGCTGGCAGACGGACAACGGGCGGCAGAACGATGCCGTGCAGTTCGGTGTGACGGCGAAATGGGAGAATCGCTATTTCACGCTCGCCGAGACCTTCGCCGGCTACAGCGGCTGGGAGCACAACGCCGGCAATGGCGGCGATGCGGCCCACGACAGTCCCATGGTGCTGCGCACAGACCTCATCTGCCACGTGAAGCAGTTTGACATCGTGGCCGCCTATCAGTATGGCCTGCATGATTACCCTTATCATCAAGTGCGACTGGGTGTGGCCTACAGGTGGGAGATACTGAAAATGAAAAGTGAAAGAGTGAAAAGTGAAAAATGAAGGAGTGAAAAGTGAAAAATAAGATTTACAATCATTTCTTATTGCTTATTGCAAAAGTGACCACCCTTCCCCTACAAGAGGGAGTGAGGAGTGGATTTTTTTATTTTTCACTTTTCATTCTTTCACTTTTCACTTCGCCCACGCAGGCACAAGTGGAGACCGATTCTGTCTCGGCAGGGTTCTTCAGGGAGTGGTACCATCAGGGACATCTCGTGCATTGGCTCGATGCCCTGAGCGACCACACCATCTATCAGGGACTACACACAGGACAATGGGATGAATCGGGACAGCTGATCTTCTCTGTCGATGGCAATTCGTACCGATGGAATCGCTATTATTTGGACGGTTTCCGCATCGACAACCGCTTCATGGCGGGCTCCACGAGCTATGTGCCCAACATGGAGAGCTACGACCTGCACCTCGGCCCTCTCAGTTCCGTCCTTCGCTTCGACTTAGACACCCTCGCCAGCGACTACGCGCAGGTGTCCTGGAACCGAGGCAACCTGGGCGGCATCTCATGGGGCACAGAAGATCTCATGCATATCTTCCATAACACAAGCACCGAGGCGGCCTACGACAAGGAGCATATCCGCCAGCGGCAGTACGTGCGAGGACAGGGGACGATGGACGTAGCCTACACGCTCACCGATCGGCGCGGAAGGAAATATCGTCAGCATCTCTATGCCAGCATCGGACAGC
Source organism: uncultured Prevotellaceae bacterium (assembly GCA_947170495.1). Classification (GTDB taxonomy): domain Bacteria; phylum Bacteroidota; class Bacteroidia; order Bacteroidales; family Bacteroidaceae; genus Physcousia. Next base: position 26,572 of record CAMVUB010000008.1, on the reverse strand, counting down.
AGGCCTATTCCAATATAGATCACAATGGTCTGGTCCGTCAACAGCCGCTTTATACGGGTGCTCATTACAAAGTGCAGCTGGATGGCCGTCTGCCGGGTGGTCGTCTCTTCGACCACTTAGGCTATCTGCTGAATTTCTACAGCAGGGACAACTATGGCGCAGACTTCAACTTCAACCGCAACGAGGTGATGCGGCTGAACAGCTATAGTGCCTCGTTGTATGCCAAGCGCGGCGGGCTGACGACGGGACTCACGTGGGCCACGAATGTCACGCGCCACGAGAACCTGCAGTTCTCCCGCAACCTCGTCGATCAGGACGGCGAGTCGCTGGAGCCTTGGATGGCCGACGGCAAGACACACGAGCTTTCGTGGCATCTGGACTACGAGAAGCCCCTGCTGTCGTGGCTGCAGCTGAAGGCCGAGGGCTATAACTCTCTCCTATTCTTCAACCCATCGACCACGTCTTTTACGAACGAGGTGTATTTGCAACACGCCCTGCAGCCCGACCCCACGCCGTTGTACCGTTACGAGTGGACGAGCAGCGCCTTCGCTGCCGGACTGCTGGAGAACAAGGTGGGCGTGGAGGCACGTTACCACATCACGCCGAAGCTGGAAGCGCGCGGCGATTGCTACTTCACCCTCGATGGAATGGTGCTGAGCGGTCGCACGAAGATATCGCCCAATGTGAAGGCGACGGCGATGCTGGATTACCGTCCTACGAAATGGTTGCAGCTGGGACTCATCTTAGCGCATGACCGCGTGAGCTACAACATCGAGGACGTCCGCTTCATGAGTCGTGACTACATGAATGCACAGGTTTTCTACAGCGGCACCGACCGCCTCTTCACCACCACGGGCGGACAGTACCACCACTATGCCAAGGGTCTGCAGCAGCCCGCCTATGCCACGCTGAGCATTCCCATCCATCTGCGCTTTGGGCGCCATGAGTTTGCCCTCTTGCAGAGCTTCAGGAAATACTACCACACCTGGATGACCCGCTTCACCGACGGCGAGGCGGCCAATGGCTACACGGCCGCCAACGGTTATTATTTCATGAACCCCGGTGTGCGCGACTATGAGGTGGACTACCAGCCGACCGAGCTGATGGGTACAAGCTGGCTGACGAACACACCTTATTTCATGACGCAGACCACGCGCTACACCTATCATGGCCGCAAGGTGTTCTTCAGCCTCTCCTGGCAATCCATGATAGGGGCGAGTGTGGTGGCCTTGGGCAACGGACCGGCATCGAACAATATCGGCGTACTCTCGGAATCGACGGCGAACCCCAACACGCGCAGCACCGTGAGCAATGCCTCGGCGGCCTATTCTGGCGTAGGACGCCTGGATCAGGACAAGGCCTACGTGTGCCGCATCTATCTGGCCTACAACGTCTGCAAGAACTTCCGCTTCGGCATTACAGGCCGCTGGACCGACGGACAACCCATTGCCGTCTTCAACACGGCCAACGCCACGGATGCCAATGGCGATCTGCAAACGGCCACACGTCCGTGCTGCTCGCGTGGCATCAACCCCACCGACGGCAACTTCGGCTGCCGCGAGAGCGCCATCTTCAATATCGACCTCCATGCGCAGGCAAACTGGAAAATAAAGGACTACCCGATGACGTTCACCCTGCAGTGCTATAACATCTACGATTTCGGCAACACCCTGACCGAGTACATGTTCCCGCAAGGCATTATGGGCGAGGACGATCGCGGACATTCCCTGGCGCAGACAATTCCGCGCGGTATCATTGGAACCTTGAAAATCGGCCTATGAATCGAGTCATACTGACCATATTCCTACTTCTCACACTGAGCCCTCTTGGGGCGCAGGAAGACAGCGTCCTTGTGGTTCCGCGCCACAAGAACCTCTACTACCAGCCCAAGCAGCTGATAGCCCCCGCGGTGCTCATCACTGTGGGCACGTTGGGACTGGTGGAGAAGAGCCCTACGGATCTGGTGGCGCAGAAGGCGTTCAAGGACATGAACTCCGGATGGAATCGAACCTATGTGGATGACTACCTGCAATATGTTCCTTCGGTCGTGGAGCCCTTCCTGGGTTTCATCCCGGGCGTGAAGGCCAAGCATCCTTTCTGGGACCGCGTGATTGCGTCGGCCACCGCCCACGCCTTGATGGCTGCCGTCACGAACACCGTGAAATATACGGTTCGCGAGCAACGCCCCGATTCCGAGGCGCGCAACTCCTTTTTCTCCGGCCATACCGCCACGGCTTTCACGGGAGCCGAGTTGATGCGCATCGAATACGGCTGGGGCTATGGCGCCGTGGCCTATGCCGCCGCCACCAGCGTAGCGTTCCTGCGGGTCTATAACAAGCGACATTGGGTGGGCGATGTGATTGCGGGCGCGGGTGTCGGCATCCTGTGTGCCAATGCAGGTTATTGGATGCTGCCGGTGTGGAAGCGATGGTTTAAGATGAAGGATTCCGCTCCTGAAACCACGTCTCTGAAGGAAGGTCAAGGCCCCATCGTTGTAGCTGCGCCCTTCTATGATAGCGAGTGCCGAGGTGCAGGCATAGCCTGCAATATTGTATTCTGAAACGCTCTTTCGTGACATTTTTCCGTCCTTTTGTGCGTTTTGCTGCCTAAAAGCAAGGCTATGTCGGAGAAATGCCCTAACTTTGCAGCGTTTTCAGCATATCGTAAAATTGTCTAATTGTCAAATACAATGACTCTCTTCGACGTCTATCCCCTTTTCCCCGTCAATATCGTGCGTGGCCAAGGTTGCCGCGTATGGGACGACCAAGGCACAGAATATCTTGACCTCTATGGCGGTCATGCCGTCATCAGCATCGGCCACGCTCATCCGCACTATGTGGAGGCCGTGAGCCGTCAGGTGGGACAGCTTGGCTTTTACAGTAACTCCGTCATCAATAAGCTTCAGCAGCAGCTGGCCGAGCGCCTGGGCAAGGTATGTGGTTATGAGGACTACCGTCTGTTCCTCATCAACAGCGGTGCGGAGGCCAACGAGAACGCCTTGAAGCTGGCTTCGTTCCATACGGGTCGCACGCGCGTGCTCTCGGCGCAGAAAGCCTTCCACGGTCGCACGAGTCTGGCTGTCGAAGTCACCAATAATCCCAAGATCATCGCGCCCATCAATGCCAACGGCCACACCACCTTCCTGCCCCTCAATGATTTGGATGCGTGGAAACAAGAACTGGCGAAGGGCGATGTGGCAGCCTGCATCATTGAGTGCATCCAAGGTGTCGGCGGCATACAACTGGCTACCGCTGAGTTCATGCAAGGCTTGCGCCAGGCTTGCGACGAAAGCGGCACCGTGCTCATCTGCGACGAAATCCAGTGTGGCTATGGCCGCAGCGGTAAGTTCTTCGCTCATCAATGGCTGGGCGCTCAGCCGGACATCATCACGGTGGCCAAGGGCATCGCCAACGGTTTCCCCATGGGCGCTGTGCTCATCTCACCCAAGTTCGAGGCTGTCTATGGCCAGCTCGGCACCACCTTTGGCGGCAATCATCTCGCTTGTGCAGCAGCATTGGCTGTGTTGGATGTCATCGAGGGCGAAGGGCTGATAGAGAATGCCCGAAAAGTGGGTGAACATTTGATGGAGGCGCTGAAGGAAGAGATGTCCCGTCGGAGAACCGACGGGCACAGTGGAATCACAGAGGTGCGTGGCCGCGGCCTGATGATAGGCATTGAGCTCAGCGAGCCTTATAAAGAGGTGCGTCAGAAGTTGCTCTTCGACGAGCATGTGTTCACGGGCTGTGCCGGCACCAATGTGCTGCGCCTGCTGCCCCCGCTCTGCCTGAGCATGGCTGAAGCCGATGAGTTCTTAGAAAAACTGAAGAGAGTCCTATAGGCCTCATAGGCCCCATTAGTCCCATCAACAACAAACCAATATGAACGACCAACTTCATCAAATCGGCGAGCGCTTGCGCGGCTTGCGTGACGCCTTAGACATCCCCGCACAGGAGGTGGCAGACCTCTGTGGACTGCCCCTTGAAACCTACGAACAAGTGGAGCGTGGCGAGGCGGACATCACCATTTCCAAACTGATGACCATCGCCAACCATTATGGCGTTACCACAGAAGCCCTCATCTTCGACGAAGAACCCCACATGCATGGCTACTTGGTTGTGCGTAAGGGTCAGGGCATGAGCATCGAGCGCACGAAGGCCTATAAGTATCAGAGCCTGACGGGCGGCTTCGCCGGCAACAAGGCGGAGGTGTTCATCGTCACCGTGGAACCCAAGCCCGATGCACACACCATCTACAAGAACTCTCATCCTGGTCAGGAATTCAATATGATTCTTGAAGGTGCCATGGAACTCTTCCTGGGCGGCAAGACCATCGTGCTGGAAGAGGGCGACAGCATCTACTTCGACAGCACGAAGCCCCACGGTATGCGCGCCATCGGCGAGCGTCCCGTACGTTTCCTGGCATTCACCGTAGAATAGGACTACAAAGACACACACAAACATTTATGGTAGAAAGATTTTTGAAGCAGACTCATTTCACGTCTGTTGAGGATTACAACGAGCATCTGGAGTTCATCATCCCCGAGCATTTCAACTTCGCTTACGATGTGATGGACGCCTGGGCTGCTGAGGCGCCTGAGAAGCTGGCGCTGCTCTGGACCAATGACCAGGGCGAGGAGATTCGTGCCACCTTCAAGCAGCTGAAGGAGCAAAGCGATCAGGCTGCATCCTACCTGCAGACGCTAGGTATCGGCAAGGGTGACCCCGTGATGCTGATACTCAAGCGCCGCTATGAGTGGTGGATTGTGATGCTGGCCCTCTGCAAGATTGGCGCAATCGTCATTCCTGCCACCCACATGCTCACAAAACACGACATTGTCTATAGGAATACACGTGCGAGCGTCAAGGCCATCATCTGTGTGGATGATGCTTACGTCGTCAGCCAGATACAGGCGGCTAAGGACGAGAGTCCCACGGTGACACAGTACATCACCATCACCGACCATGGCAAGCCCATTCCCGAAGGCTTCCGTGATTACCAGGCAGAGGTCGTCAAGGCTCCCGCCTTCGTGCGCCCGGCCTTCGTCAATAACAACGAAGACACGATGATCATGTATTTCACCAGCGGTACCAGTGGCGAACCGAAGATGGTGGCCCACGACTACCTCTATGCCATGGGACACCTGACGACAGGTGTCTTCTGGCATAACCTGCACGAAGGCTCGTTGCATCTGACCGTAGCCGATACCGGCTGGGGAAAGGCTGTGTGGGGCAAGTTCTACGGCCAATGGTTTGCTGGCGCTACGGTCTTTGTCTTCGACCACGAGAAGTTCGATGCCGACTGTCTGCTGCGTCAGATGGAGAAGTACCGCGTGACCAGCTTCTGTGCGCCTCCCACCATCTACCGCTTCATGATTCGCGAGGATCTGTCGAAGTACGACCTCTCCTCGCTCGAATACTGCACCACGGCCGGCGAGGCCCTGAACCCTGCCGTCTATGACAAGTTCTTCGAGAAGACGGGCATCAGGATGATGGAAGGCTTCGGGCAGACCGAGACCACCATGACCCTCGGCACCTTCCCTTGGATGCAGCCGAAGCCAGGCTCTATGGGCATCCCGAATGCACAATACGACATAGACCTCATCCGTGCCGACGGCACCTCGTGCGAGGACGGTGAGAAGGGTGAAATTGTTGTCCGCGTGGGTGACAAGAAGCCCATCGGTCTCTTCAAAGAGTACTATCGCGACGAGGAGAAGACGCGCGAGGCATGGCACGACGGCCTCTACCACACCGGCGATATGGCGTGGCGCGATGAGGACGGCTACTATTGGTTCGAGGGTCGCATCGACGATGTCATCAAGTCCAGTGGCTACCGCATCGGGCCTTTCGAGGTGGAGAGTGCGCTGATGACGCATCCCGCCGTCGTGGAATGTGCCATCACGGGCGTGCCCGATGACATTCGCGGCATGGTTGTGAAGGCTACCGTCGTGCTTGGCAAGGAATGGAAGGACAAAGCCGGCGACGACCTCATCAAGGAGTTGCAGCAACATGTAAAACGTGAGACCGCACCCTACAAATATCCCCGTATTGTTGAGTTCGTGGACGAGTTGCCCAAGACCATCAGCGGAAAGATAAGAAGAGTGGAAATTCGTAACAAGGACAAACAGACCCTCCCCCCTGCCCCTCCCTTGCAGGGCGGGGAGTAATTACCTGTCCAGAATACAATTCAATAATACAAATAGAAAATGAATCTCAATAGTCAGATACATCATACTCCCCTCCATACAAGGGAGGGGCAGGGGGGTGGGTCTTCCATAGCTATCATCGGAGCCGGCAATATGGGCGGCGCCATTGCCGAGGCATTGCTGAGAATGGACGGTTACAAAATCACCGTCAGCAATCGTACAGAAGGTAAGTTGCAGCGCTTTGCTGCCGCTGGCGCCAGCGTGACCACCGACAACTGCGTGGCCGCCAAAGATGCCGACCTCATCATCCTGGCCGTGAAGCCCTGGTTGGTGGAAGATGTGTTGAGCGAACTCAAGGCTAATATCCAACTCGCAGGCAAGACACTCGTCTCAGTAGCTGCCGCTACACGCGGCGAGCAGCTCTGTGACTGGGCCGGCGAGGGACCTCAGATCCTCACGGCCATCCCCAATACGGCCATTGCCAATCTGGCCTCCATGACCTTCGTAGTGCCTGTGCGTGCTGACAAGGAGACCACGGAAAAGATAAAGGCGCTTTTCGACACGATGGGCCAGACACTCGTGACCGACGAGGCGCATCTGCCTGCCGCCACAGCCCTCGCCTCCTGCGGCATCGCCTATGCCCTGCGCTATGTCCGTGCGGCCACCGAAGGCGGCGTGCAGCTCGGCTTCCGTGCGGCAGAGGCTCAGGACATCGTGGCTCAGACACTGCGCGGTGCTGTCAGCCTCTTAGAGAAGGAAGGTGCTCACGCAGAAGCGGAAATCGATAAGGTCACCACCCCCGGCGGTCTCACCATCCGCGGCCTCAATGCCATGGAGGAAGCCGGATTCACCAATGCCGTGATTCAGGGGCTCCTTGCCTCTTTGTCTAAGTAAACAGCGAAATCATGTATAAAAGAATAGCCATCAAGGTGGGCAGCAATGTGCTCACGCGGAAAGACGGGACCCTTGACATCACCCGTATGTCGGCGCTTGTAGATCAGTTGGCAGAGTTGCGTCGTTCGGGCATCGAGGTTATCCTTGTTTCCTCTGGCGCGGTAGCCAGTGGGCGCAGCGAGTTGCGTCTGCCTGCCGATGAGACGGCGCAGATGGACAGCGTGGAACAGCGACAACTCTTCTCTGCCGTGGGACAGGCTAAGCTCATGGGACGCTACGTGGAACTCTTCCGTGACCACGGCATCCATGTGGGGCAGATTCTCACGATGAAGGAAAACTTCGCTCCAGGTGAGCAGTACGACAACCAGCGCCAGTGCATGACAGCCATGCTGGCACATGGCGTGCTACCCATCGTCAATGAAAACGATACTGTATGCGTGACGGAGTTGATGTTCACCGACAACGATGAGCTCAGCGGCCTTGTGGCACAGATGATGAACTGCCAGGCGCTGGTCATCTTGTCCAATATCGACGGCATCTACACAGGTGCTCCCGATAATCCCCAATCGCAATTGATACGGGAAGTGCCTCATGGCACTGACCTCAGCCAATACCTGCAACCCAGCCGCTCGTCAGCCGGACGTGGCGGCATGCAAAGCAAATACCATACAGCACAGCTCGTGGCCGATGCTGGCATTCATGTCTATATTGCTAACGGCAAACGCGAGCATATCCTCTGCGATGTGCTACAACATCCTGAACAAGTGCCTTTCACCCATTTCTGCCCACAATGAATACAGATTTTTCACAGGTGCGTGTGGCCAGCAAGCGCATTGCGCAACTCACGGATGAGGAACGCGGTGCCATCCTTTGCGAGCTGGCTGATATGACCGAGGCCCGTATGGCCGACCTCTTGCAAGCCAATGCCCAAGACTTGCAGCGCATGGATCCGGCCAATCCCAACTACGACCGCCTGCAGCTCACGGAGGCGCGTCTGCACGATATCGCCGCAGACCTGCGCAAGGTGGCCTCGCTGCCCTCGCCGCTGGGCCGTGAGCTGAAGCACAGCATCCTCCCCAACGGCCTTGAGCTGACACGCGTGAGTGTGCCATTTGGCGTCATCGGTATCATCTTCGAGGCACGTCCCAACGTCTGCTTTGACTGCTTCGCCCTCTGTCTGAAGGCTGGCAGTGCCTGCGTCCTCAAAGGCGGCAGTGATGCCAAGGACAGCTGCACAGCTATCATATCGCTCATCCACGAGGTGCTGAGGCATCATGACCTGCCTGCTGAGAGCGCCCTGCTGCTCACCAGCCACGAAGACACCGACCGTCTGCTCGCCGCTCGCGGACAGGTGGATCTCATCATTCCGCGCGGCAGCAACCGCCTCATCAACTACGTCCGCGACAATGCCCGCGTGCCTGTCATCGAGACCGGTGCCGGCGTCGTGCACTGCTATGTCGATCGTGCTGCCGACCTCCAGAAGGCCATCGCTATCGTGGTGAACGCCAAGACGCGCCGCGTCAGCGTCTGCAACGCCCTCGACTGCCTCATCATCCATCGCGACCGCCTCGCCGACCTGCCAGCTCTCTTCGAGCCGCTTCTCGCGAAGGGTGTCACGATAGAACTTGATAAAAGGGCTTTTGCCATGCGTGATAAAAGCTTTTCTCACTGGTGGGAAAACAATTTCTCACGCGTGGGAAAACAAATCGTCCCAGCTATGGAAGCATCTTTCGGCGTAGAGTTCCTGTCCCTGCGTATGGCTGTGAAGGTCGTTGACAGCTTAGACGACGCCCTCGCACACATCGCCCTCTACGGCAGCGGCCACAGCGAAAGCATCGTCACCGAAGATCCCGAGGCAGCCCAGCGCTTCCTCAACGAGGTCGATGCTGCCTGTGTCTATCACAACGCCCCCACCAGCTTCACCGATGGCGGTCAGTTCGGCCTCGGCGCAGAGATCGGCATCTCGACACAGAAGCTCCACGCCCGCGGACCGATGGCCCTCGAAGAAATCACCACCTATAAGTGGCTCATTCGCGGCAACGGACAAACGAGAAAGTGAAATTGACAATTAAAAATTAATAAGGAATAACTCTATGAAGCACCGTTTAAGCATCCTCTTGCTGGTCATCAGCATTTGTCCCGTGTTCGGCGCCACGACCGCCGAGAACGACACCCTTCTCAGTGTCCTGCGTGAAGAATTGGCCGCAGATTTTGCGGAACTGCAGAAACAGGACGTAAAGCCCTACTTCATGAGTTTCCGCGTGGAGGAATCTCACACGGCCAACATCCTTGCCACCTTCGGTTTCCTGGGCAATTCCAGACAAGAACATGACCGTCAGTTCACACCGCAGATTCGCGTGGGAACGCCGGAGTTGGACAACTTCAAGTTCAACCCACAGAGCTCTGTCGGCTATACGAGTCTGCCGCTCACAGATGCTTCGTCCGATGCCTTCCGTACGACCATTTGGAAACACATGCTGAATGCCTACGACCGCGTAGTCAATGAATACCGCAGCGTGCAGAACCGTTTGCGTACGCAAGCTGACAACGAGGACAAAGCTCCCTGCTTCAGCGTGCTCGGCGATTCACCCGCTGAGACCTACTACGAGGCACCCCTCCCGCATCCCTCCCTCACCCCTGAGGAACAGCGCGAATGGGAGCAGCGCCTTTGCCGCATCTCTGCCGCCTTCCGCAAGCACCCGCAGTTCAACAATGCCTACGCCAGCCTGCAGATGGAGTATAGCCGCACGCATCTCGTCAACACCGAGGGCGCGGCCATCGTGCAGAACCGCCGCAGCTATCGCGTGTTCCTGCAGGTTGAGGCGACGACCAATGACGGCATGGTGCTGCCTTTATACGAGAGCTACTTCGCTACGCAACTCGACTCGCTGCCTGCAGAGGAAGTGATGCTGCGCGCTGCCGAAGAGCTGGGGGAACGCCTCGAAGCGTTGATGGCGGCCCCCGTTGCCGATCCCTTCACGGGTCCGGCCCTCATGAGCGGTCCTGCCAGCGGTGTCTTCTTCCATGAGATCTTCGGGCATCGTTTGGAAGGTCATCGCATGAAATCGGGCGGCCAGACCTTCCGCAAGATGGTAGGCGAGCGTGTGCTGCCAACCGAATTCCAGGTTTATTGTGACCCCACGCTCACGCACTATGGCGCGCAGCCTCTGAACGGCGGCTATGTTTATGACGACGAAGGTACGCGCGCGCGTAGAGTAAATAATGTGGTCGATGGTGTCCTGAAGGAATTCCTCATGAGCCGCGTGCCGCTCGACAGCTTCCCCGAGAGCAATGGTCATGGCCGCACGGCGGGCGCCGGCACTCCCGTCAGCCGTCAGTCCAACCTCGTGGTAGAAACGCGCAAGCCCTACACGGAGTCTGAGCTGCGCCAGCTGTTGCGCGACGAAGCACGCCGTCAGGGAAAGGACTACGGCTACCTCTTCCAGAGCGTCAGCGGCGGCTACACACAGACGGGCGAGGGCAATAGTATCAACTCCTTCAACGTCACGCCATTGGAGGTCTATCGCATCTATGTCGATGGCCGTCCGGACGAGCTCGTGCGTGGCGTGGATCTCATCGGCACGCCCCTCTCCATGTTCTCCAACATCGTCGCCGGCGGCGATGCACCCGCCTCGTTCATCGGTTCCTGCGGTGCGGAGAGCGGTTGGGTGCCTGTCTCAGCCACCTCACCTATGATCTTCTGCTCAAAGATTGAAACCCAGCGCCGCCAGAAGAAAGGGTATATGATGCCTGTGCTATCTCCTCCCGTTTTTAGCGCCGATGGCGCTGAAAACAGGGACGTATTCGCTGCGCTCTCCGATGAGATGACACGCAGTATGGACAGCCTGCGCATTCAAAGACTGCCTGCGCCCTTCATTATCGACTATCGCCTGCAACGCGCGCGCTCATTGAGCATGACCGCCACGTTGGGAGAGCTCAGCCAGAAGGAAATAACACCCTGGCAGCAGAAGTTCGATGCAGAGGTCATCGTTGGTAACTACCAGCACACGAGTCAGGGAAACCCAGAGCCCGGCCTGCGGGGAGTAAATATACCGATGGCAATGGACTACGACAACCTGCGTCGCCAGGCATGGATGGCGACCGATGCCCGCTACAAGCAGGCCATCGCTGTCCTTGAAAGGAAAGAACAGGCACGGCAGAAAGCCACGCTACCTGCTGACGAGGCGGCGTTAGCAGATCTCCTTCCCACTCAGCCTGCCACCAGCATCCAACAGCGCAGCGCCGACATCGAAGACCTGCACGCTGATGACTTGGAAGCCTATGTCCGACGCCTCTCCCTCATTGCCCGTGATTTCCCAGAGCTCACATACAGCGACGCCTCTTGCCAAGTTCGGCAGACCGACATCTACCGTCTTACCAGCGAGGGCGTGCGTGTGGCGCAGCCGCAGGACAATACGTGCGAGATTGTGTTTAACTTCCATCTCTACCACAATACGCGCGGCACCAACCAAAATGCCTACCAAAACCACGTATATACCTGCGCAGCAGAAGCACTGGCCGACAGCGCACGCTTCACGCGTTCCGTACGCAAATACATCCGCCAACGCCTTGACCTGCTACAGGCTGAGACCGCAGAAGACTACTATGTAGGCCCCGTGCTATTCGAGAGCCGTGCGGGTCGGACCATCTATGAGAATACAAGCGGCAACCGCCATAACTTCCGCGCATGGCACCCCTACGTCCAGAGCGACCGTGCCATCTTCGCGAAGATGAACCGTAAGATTATCGACGACAAAATCAGCATGCGCCAAGATCCGTCGCTCAGTACATGGGAAGGCAAGCCGCTCGTGGGCTTCTATACGGCCGATGCCAACGGCCAGAAGCCACAAGCCGTCACGCTCATCGACCGCGGCATCTTCCGCGGTCAGCTCTGCGGCGTGACTCCGTCATTAAGTACCAATACACCCACCGGCAACCTGCGCTTCAATAATCCCACCTCATGGGGTGCTTCGTTGGGCGCGGAGACTGCTCCGGGTGTGCTCCGCATTGAGAGCAGCAAGACCGTGCCGCTCAAGAAGATGCGTAAACAACTGCTGCGCGATGCACAGCGCGAGGGCTACGACCACGCTTACATCGTGCGTCCAGGCATCTCCGCCCTTGTACGTGTCAATGTCAAGGACGGCAGTGAGACCATCCTGAAGATGCCAAGCATCAACGTCACCCTCAGCAACTTGCGCCACATCAGCGCCCTCTCCACGGAGCAACAGGCAACGATCTTCACCGAAGACAACGGCGCCCGCTTCTCCATCGTGGCCCCACAAGCCATGATCCTGAACGATATCGAGATTCCCGCTCCCACGCCGGAGCCGATAGCTAAACCCACTCTCACATTCCCATTGCATAGGGTAAGTGAAAAGTGAAAGAGTGAAAAGTGAAAAATGTAAAATACTTATGAGAATATTCCAACACGTCAGTGATATCGGCGATCTCAACGTCGCCCTCGCGGAAGCGCAGGAAGTGAAGCGCGACCGCTACCAGTGGCAGCACCTCGGCAAGAACAAGACCGCGCTGCTCATCTTCTTCAACAACTCCCTGCGCACACGCCTCTCCACACAGAAGGCTGCCATGAACCTCGGCATGAATGTCATCGTGCTCGATGTGAATCAAGGTGCCTGGAAACTGGAGACGGAACGTGGCGTCATCATGGACGGCGACAAGAGCGAGCACCTGCTGGAAGCCATCCCTGTGATGGCCAGCTACTGCGACCTCATCGGTGTGCGCAGCTTCGCCCGCTTCGAGAGTCGCAAGGATGACTACGAAGAGAAGATTTTACGCCAATTCATCGAGTATTCAGGCCGCCCTGTCTTCTTCATGGAGAGCGCTACGGTACACCCGTTGCAGGCGTTCGCCGATTTGATAACCATAGCAGAGAACAGACCCACCCCCAACCCCTCCCGTGAGGGAGGGGAGCGGGGAGAGGGTCTGCTTAAGGTCGTCATGACATGGGCTCCTCATCCCAAGGCCCTGCCGCAGGCCGTGCCCAACAGCTTTGCCGAGTGGATGGTTGCAGCAGCTGAACAATCACTCCCCCTTGGGGGAGCCGAAGGGGGCCTTGATTTCGTCATCACCCATCCCGAGGGCTATGAGCTCGACCCGCAGTTCGTGAAGGGAGCGCGTGTGGAGTACGACCAGATGAAAGCTTTCGAAGGTGCCGACTTTGTCTATGCCAAGAACTGGAGCTGCCCGGGCGTCACACGTCCCGAGGACTATGGCAAGGTGCTGCACGACTATCATACCATGATGGACTGGTGTGTCAGTGCCCGCCAGATGGCAGTTACCAACGATGCCCACTTCATGCACTGCCTGCCCGTGCGCCGCAACATGATTGTCACGGACGATGTCATCGAGGGTCCTCGCAGCCTCGTTATTCCCGAAGCTGCGAACCGCGAGATATCCGCACAGGTGGTGCTGAAGCGAATGCTGGAGAGCTTATAAGAATAGGGGCGTGCTCGGTTCAGCGCTGGAGGCTGCTGAGGTCGATGGCTCCCGTCTGAAGGAGGTAGTAGAGAAGGAATACCACGACAGCCAGCAGGATGAGTGTGCCCAAACAGCCAATGGCGGCACAGCCCCATGAGCAGCCGTTCTGCTCCTGTGGGGCGTCGGCCGATGTCTCCGTGGCAGTGGCGGTCGTAGCCTCTGTCTCCTCCAAGGCTTCGTCGAGAGAGAGGTCGGTGGCAGCAGTGGTTCCCTTCTTGTTCTGCTTGTTGCCCTTGCCCTTTGTCGCCTTGGCGGCAGCGGCTCCGCCAATGCCGAGCCAGCTGAGGAGATTCAGCTTCTTCCAGGTGATGAGCCGCTTGCTGTAGCCCATGCCCTTGCCGAGGCTGACGTTGACGTTGACTCCCGTGCTACCCACATTGAGGGTCTTGCCCTTCGGGCCAATGGTGAGGCTGACACCGCTCTTTCCCACATTGGCTTTCAGCCAGGGAAGAATTGTGATACGTTTGTTAAATCTTACGCCCATGAATATTTAATGAAGAGTGAAGAATGATGGTGCAAAGATAGGGCTTTTGGGTAGAAAAACACGCAAGAAACACAAAAACTTTCAACTTTCAACATTAAACTTTCAACTTTTTAGTACCTTTGCACCCGATTTATCAAGGGGTGCCCGTCAGAGCGGCGGGCTGAGATCAAACCCTCTCACCTGATGCGGACAATACCGACGTAGGGATGATAAGCGGAATCTTCAGAGCAGGCGCGCCTGCACCCCTTTATTGTTAAACCTATAATAATAAAGGAACAATGAAAAATTTTTCTCTTAGAAACGTTCTCGGAACGATGACTGTAGCCGCTGTGGCTGCACTCGTGCCGACTACTGCTGTGGCACAGAAGCAGTTCACGATGGCAGACCTGGAAGCTGAGGCTAACGCGGACTCGCTGAAGCTGGAGCACATGCAGGAACTGGTGGTGAAGGGTGTGCGTGCCACCAAGAAAACCCCAGTGGCATACACAAACATGACGAAAGAGCAGCTGAAGGCGGTGAACTATGGGCAGGATGTGCCCTACCTGCTGTCGCTGACGCCCAGCATTACCATGACCTCGGATGCCGGCAACGGCATCGGCTACACCAGCCTGCGAGTGCGCGGTACAGACCCTTCGCGCGTGAATATCACAGCCAACGGTATCCCCTTGAATGATGCCGAGAGTGCCACGGTGTTTTGGGTGAATATGGGTGACTTCGCGTCCAGCGTGCAGTCCATGCAGATACAACGAGGCGTGGGCACCAGCACCAATGGCGCCGGAGCTTTCGGTGCGACACTGAACATGCAGACGGAAAGCGTCGGGATGAAGCCTTACTTCGGGCTCGATGTGAGCGGTGGCTCGTATGCCAGCCACAAGGAGACGCTGCGCTTCAGCACAGGTATGCTGGGTGAGCATTGGGGCTTACAAGGTCGCCTGTCTGACATCGGTTCAAAGGGATATTTGGACCGCGCCTCGACAAAACTGCACTCCTATTTCCTGCAGGCAGGCTGGTTTGGCGATAACACGGTGGTGAAGTTCATCACATGGAATGGCATCGAAGAGACCTATCATGCCTGGAACTATACATCAAAGTACGAGCAGAGCTTGTATGGGCGCACCTATAACTCCTGTGGCGTCATGGGCTACGATGCCAATGGCAATCCCAACAGCTACTATGAGGACCAGACGGACAACTACCACCAACAGAACTATCAACTTATCTGGAATCAGCAGTTTACGAGTACCCTCAGTACCAATGTTGGTCTGCACTACACGAAAGGAAAAGGCTACTACCAACAGTTCCAGAGTGCTGAGACACAGGCGCTGTACGGCTCTTCATGGGCGTCTTTCGGACTGAGCACCGACAACACAGTCGTCGAGGATTTGGCAGATCAGCAGAAGATGGACAATGACTTCTATGGCGTGGTGGCATCACTGGACTATAACAACCGCAAGAACCTGGAGGTCATCGTGGGTGGCGGCTGGAACCGCTATACCGGTGATCAGTTCGGTCATATCGTATGGGCTAAGCCGGGAGTGGTCACCACTGTGCCCGAACCGGCTGCGCTCACCCCTGATTTTGAATACTATCGCAATCATTCGGTGAAAAGCGACCTGAACGTCTATGGAAAGGCCACTTATGAATTTGTGAAGGGAGTGAATGCTTATGTTGATTTGCAATACCGCCATATCGACTACAGGCTGCAAGACCCCACTGTAGCCTATGGTGTCAACACGGATAAAAGCTACGTGATAGACAATCACTACAATTTCTTTAATCCGAAGTTTGGCCTTAACTATGACATCAATGACCATCACAAGGTGTATGCTTCCTATGGTATCGGACATAAGGAACCTGTGCGCAACAACTTCATGCAACAGATAGCCAACCCCGATCGCGAAGATACCAAAGCACGCCCCGAGCGGCTGAATGACCTGGAGGTCGGCTACAGATTCCAAAGCCCGAGGTTCTCGGCTGGGGTCAATGTCTATTGGATGGATTACAAGGATCAGCTCGTGCTGACAGGCGAACTGAACGCCATCGGCGAAGCACTGACCAAGAATCTGGAGAAGAGCTACCGCTTGGGCGTGGAGGTGGAAGCCGCATGGATGCCGGTAGATTGGTTCCGTTGGGATGCCAATGCCACGTGGTCCAGAAACCGCGTGAAAGATATGGTGGTGACGCTGAATGATGGCACTAACGTCAACCTCGGCGACCAACCGCTGGCATTCTCCCCTGACTGGATCTTTAACAACATCTTCACTTTCAGCTACAAGGGGCTGAAGGCTTCTGTGCAAAGCCAATATGTGGGTGATCAATATCTGACCAACACTGGCTTCAAGGAGATGGAATGCCTGGATGAAAACGGCAACATCACCCATGAGACACTGTTACTGAAGAAGCACTTTACCACCAACGTGGATCTCAGCTACAACTTTTCGCTGCCGAGAGCTCGCATGAAGGACATCACGCTGGGCGTGACATTCTACAATATCTTCTCAGCGAAGTTCGACAACAATGGCTGGGCAGCACCACAGTTGGTCAGCGACAATGGCACCATCAAGGCGGTAAACGAGTGGGGCGTGCGTGACAGCGGAGCTGCTGGCTTCGCACCCTCAGCACCCTTCAATGTCATGGGGCATCTGTCAGTGACTTTTTAGTTGACAGCATAGGATGATGGAGTTCCTACAGACACACTGGCTTGACATACTGACCACGATACTCGGCTTGATATACATCTGGCTCGAGTATCGGGCCAGTATTGTCCTCTGGGTAGTGGGCATCATCATGCCGGCGCTTGACATCTACCTCTATTGGAGCCACGGGTTGTATGGCGATGCGGGCATGGCCTGTTACTATACGGTGGCAGCCTTATACGGACTATGTGTGTGGAAGTTCAGTAAGACACGCAGGACTCGTGAACCGCTGTCCATCATTCACATGCCACGCCATAAGTACCTGCCCGTCGCCATCTGTTTCCTCACAGCATGGGCTGTCATCTATTACATATTAATAAGGTGGACCAATTCCACTGTTCCCGTGCTTGACTCGTTCACCAACGCTCTCTCGTTTGTGGGGCTGTGGGCGTTGGCGCGCAAGTATATCGAGCAGTGGTGGTTCTGGATTGTGGTTGATGCCGTGTGCTGTGTCCTCTATGTGCAGAAGGGAATACCCTTCAAGGCAGGTCTTTATGGCCTCTATGTGGTCATTGCCATAGCGGGATACTTTAAGTGGAAAACCATGTTGAAAGTGAAGAACGTATGAGAGAAGAGATGTGTTTTGATGCCGTTATAGTGGCTAACGGGACCTTCCCCTCACATCCCATGCCGCTTGCCATCTTGAAGAAGGCTCCTCATGTGGTCGCCTGTGACGGAGCTGTGCGCTATGTACCCGATGCAGAAGTGGTCGTGGGCGATGGAGACAGCGTACCTGCTGAGTACCATGAGCGCCTCATACAAATCAATGAACAGGAAGATAATGACCTGACGAAGGCCACGCGCTACTGTATGGCCCAAGGCTGGCATCGCATCGCATATCTCGCTGCCACCGGCAAGCGAGAGGATCACACACTGGGCAACATCTCGCTGCTCATGCGCTATTTCCGTGACTTCGGCCTTCAGCCTATCATGCTCACAGATGACGGCTACTTCACGCCAGCCAAGGGCGACCATACATTCAAAGCCTTTGCCGGTCAGCAGGTGAGTATCTTTAATTTCGGATGTACGGCCATCCACTCGGAAGGATTGAAGTGGAATGCCTATGCCTATGAGCAGTGGTGGCAGGGAACTCTCAACGAGGCGCTCACCGACCGCTTCTGTCTCCACGCAGATGGCTGTTACATGGTCTATCAGACTTGGGAATAGTATTTGAGGGGGCTGCAGTGTATCATCGAGGGGACTATAGTGTTGTTCCACACTTGAGGACTTTGGAAGGTGTGGAAAGGGTGTGGAAGAGAAAAATGACAGGGTTTCGTCATTTTTATGCTTCCTTTTGCCACAGATATGAATATTTCTTCCTACTTTTGCCGCACAATATTGCGAGAACTATCACTTTTTTCTAACTAAATCTATCAAAGTATGAAGAAATTATTTACACTTCTGTTGCTGGGAGGCGCCTTCCTCACCGTACCTGTCATGGCACAGGATGAGGAGGATGTGACCTATCTCATCACCAACGCCGGCTTTGACGAGGACCTGACATTTCAGGCCGACGGCTCCATCAAGCCTATCATTAAGCAAGAAGAATTGAGCTCCCGTAGCTTGCTCCTCGAAGCTGCAGATGGCACGACCTATGCTCGCGCTACTGGGACGGGAGGAAAGAGCCGTCCTGATGGTCGCACGACAGAAGCCACCAATGGTTTCAACGGCCAAATCACAGGTTGGACGCTGAAAGCATCAGCCAAAGAATGGGTATATTTTGGTTCCGTTGCCTATGGCATCGACTCTAATAAAGTACCCCTCTCTGATGATACCAACTTATTTCTCGATTTCACAGAGAAGCCAGAGGAAGCCAATACCGAGGAAAACAAGGGTGCGTTATATCTGCGTGCAGGATGGACAAACAGCGCTACATACTCACAAGTCGTAAATTTGCCGACTGCAGAGTATCGTTTGGAGTATTGGGCAAGAAACATCAACCAGAACACCGAAGGCAAAGCAACGAACTTATCCAAAGTGGAGTATCGTACAACAACATATGTTGATGAGGGCGGCTTCAACGATACTGAATGGACCAAACACACCATTGAATTCGTTGCTGTTGGAAAAATGACCCTTACTTTTGGCTTCAAATCAGACAATGTTACGTCAACAAAGAATCCCTATCTTGTTATTGATGACATTCGTCTTTACAAGATTGGTGAGGCTGACGAGATGGAAATCCTGCAGGGCGATGCCAATGAATATGCTGATAATGCCATTGCCTTAGCAACAGACAGTTTGTCGGAGAACTTTGGCCAAGCTTATGAGGACATCTGTGACGAAATTTACGGATTGCAAGAAACGATTGATAATATCATTGCATTCGGTGGAAGTGTGGATGAGGTTAGTGCAATATGTACTCAATTGAAAGAGTATCCGACTAAAATTAGAGCTTTGATTGCAACTGGTAACAAGGTCTTAGATATCTATTCCTACATTCAGGACAAGATCCTTAACTACTACGATGGGATCCCTGGCTACGCAGACTTAAACACATATTTTAGCGCCCTCGATATGTCAGCGGTAACTGCTGAAGAACTGGGCACTCTGGTCGATGATATGGAAGCACATCTCGCAGCCTTCTGGAAGTCACAGGATGCCACTCGCGAGAATCCCGCCATCTACACCTTCCTTATGGACAACGCTTGGTTCTGTAAGCCCTATAGAGAGCCCGCCAATCGCGAAGCCGTTGATGTGGCTAGCCTCATCAACCCGGATGATTTAGACAACAGAGCCTGGATTGATGACAGCAATGCTAGTGGCAGGGTAACAGAAGCACATTGGATGTATGACCGCACGGCCTACCAGTTATGGTCCCAAAACAGTTTTACTGGAAAACTTGACATCTATCAGGAACTGACGGGTATTCCTAATGGTATTTACAGTTTAGAGGCAGACTTGATAACCAATCGCGGTGCCCGTGGCGACCAGCACATCTATGCAAATTCCTCTCTGCAAGAAACCAATGGCTATATGACCGATGCTGGCGCTTATGAAAGTTGGCCCAGTGATCAACCAACTGAGATTTTGCCTTGGGAGACTGTGAAAACAGCAAGCACGGTAATTGTCGCAGACGGTAAACTCACGATCGGTGCGGCTTCCACCTCACGCTGGTACGATCCTGAGACAGGCGAGTACAATGACCAGATGCCCGATATGAGTACCAATGCTCGTCGTGGTTGCTTCTGGATAACCAACTTCATCCTCCACTACTATGGCGAAGCTACTGCTGATGAAATTGCCGCAGCGAAGGCTGCACGCCTGCAGAAGGCCAACACGCTGAAGGATGCCATGCACTTTGCCGTCGACAAGGCTCAGGTGGCCGATTCCATTGCTAAATTCACCAGCGAGGAGGATCTAAATGCCCTCAATGGCGGTATCGCACTGGCCGAGAAGTCCGAGGCTAAGTATGCCGAAATCATGGAAGAGGGCAAGACCATTCCTACGGTGCGCGACTCTCTGGCCAACGAGGAGGGTGAGAAATATGGCGCCGCTTATGAAATCGTGAAGCACGCTTACGAAAAGACTATCACATGGATTGAGGGTCAGGACGCCACCTACGCCAAGGCCGACAGCATCTTGAACGTGATGAAGGGTTACACCAACACCTACTCCTCCGCTTGCAGCAATGCATCGAAGGTGCTGACTGAAATCAGCTCTGAAAAGGGCAAGACCGTTCTTTCCAATCTCCTGGCCGAGCAGAAGACCGCCTTGTTGGTAGATCCGCTGCTGACGCCTGAGGACGTGAACGGTCTCGTTACCAACCTCAACAATGTCGTTGATGTGGTCAAGGCTCAGGACGAGTATGAGAAGCACCAGGATGCCACCGACTTCACCAGCTACATCAAGAATGCAGACTCCGCTGATACTGCTGGCTGGACTGTCATCGACAAGGGCGACGGTCCTATCAAGGAAGGACAGTATATGGATGACAGCGCACACAAGTACTTTGACTCCTGGAAGGCTAGCGGAAACGTAGTCTTCACGATGGAACAGGTCATCCAGAATATTCCCAACGGCACCTATGAACTGAAGGCAGCCATGCGTGCTCCGTCAGAGGGCATCTTCCTCTTCACTGCCAATGGCGGCGAGGCCAAGACCGACACCACCTATGTGGAGGTTCCGCTTGACTACTACGAAGGTGTTGATGAGCAGGAGCAGCCCGTTACACTGATTGCCAGCGACACTCACGGTCCTATCTGGAGCGCCATTGACAAGAAACAAGCCGAGCAAGGCTTCAGCAGCCTCACCGAAGAGGAACAGCTTATCTGGAATGCTAATGGAGGTAAAGGCCGTGGCTGGAAGTGGGTAACCAAGACTGCTGTTGTTGAGAACCACCTGCTCGTCATCGGCTTCACCAGCAACGAGCTGCGTACCGGCAAAGCTTGCACTGCATCCTGGTATTCAGCTACCGACTTCAGCCTGACACTTCTTGAGAAGGGCGACAACACTGGTTGGGACGGTCCTATCACGGGTATCAGCGAGATGCCTGCCGATCAGCGTGCAGCCGCTATCGACGGCATCTACACGCTCTCAGGTGCTCGCGTGCAGAAAGCCCAGCGTGGTCTCTACATCATCGTACAGGGTGGTAAGAGCCGCAAGGTGATTGTGAAGTAAGACAAGTGAGATAGAAGAGGAAGCCCCGCCAACCGGCGGGGCTTCCTTTATTTCCTCACATTCTTGACGCGATGCAGGAGCGTGGTGTCACGTTGCAGCGTCACGCGCAAGGAGTCATCCAGCCAGTAGGGCTTCAGAGCATCCTCGTCGTCGCTAAAGCCCAGATCCCATTCAGGGTGTTCAGATGACGGCTCCATCAAATAAGGTACACGCACAGGATTAAACGGCGTGATCTCTACAGGGCGAAAGCCGAACTGTATGATTCCCAGCTCACGCGCCGCAGCGCGCGAAAGGTCGATGACAAACTTACGCGAATAAGGACCGCGGTCGGTGACCTGCACATTGACTTCCTTTCCGTTGGAGAGGTTGCGTACATGTAGCCATGTGCCCAACGGGTAGCGTAGATGAGCGCAGGTCATGCTGTCGCGATGGTACGGTTTGCCATTTGCCATCAGACGTCCATGAAAACGATCGTGATAGTACGAGGCATTTCCCTTCTGCTTCGGCAACGCTTGTGCCACACATACCGAGATACCCGCCAAAAGCAAGCTTATAGTGATGTAAAAACGTCTCACAGTACTACTTTTATATGGTTTTCGGGGCGCAAGTTAGGCATTTTGTACCGAACGGCAAACAAAAAGCTCTTTTTTGTGCCGTCAATTGAGCCATTTTGCGTAACTTTGCACGCTCAATTTGAAGAATACAACAAAAAAGATAGCATCATGAAGAAATCCATGACCCTTGTGCTCGCCATGCTGATAGCTACGCTCGTTTTCACGGGCTGCATCTCGGACAAGCACATCATCTACCTCCAAGGTGCTGACACGGTGTATGTCGTGCCCCAGGAGATTGCGCAAGCTTTTGAGCTGAAGATTCAGCGAGATGACCAAATCGCCATCTCCGTAGCCTCTAAAGACCCAGAGCTCATTGCGCCCTTCAACAACAACACGCTCATCGGTAGTGGCGGCGGCGAACGCGGAGGCAGCTACTCCAGCACTCAAAACACCACAGCCGGTGTCGCGTACTTCACGGTTGACCGCAACGGCGAGATCTCATTCCCCATCTTCGGTCAGTTGAAGGTTGAAGGCATGACCACACGTGAGTTGAGCCAAAAGATTCAGGATATGCTACGCAACGGCACCGATGAATATGCCGCAAGCATCAAGGACGCCATCGTCACCACCAAGATTATGAGCTTCAAGGTGACCATCCTGGGCGATGTCAAGGCTCCCGGTGTGCAGACCTTCACGGGCGAGCGCCTGACCCTGCTGGAGGCCATCGGCCGTGCCGGTGACTTGAACAGCTCCGGTAAGCGTGCTCCCGTGCTCATCGTGCGCGAAGAGAACGGCAAGCGCCAGACCTTCGAGGTGGATTTGCGCGACCAGGCCAGCGTCTTCCAGTCGCCCGCCTACTATTTGCAGCAAAACGATGTGGTGTATGTTTCGCCCAACAAGTCTGTGCGCGTTAAGGGTAGTACGGCCTACACGCTGCTCGGCGTAGGCTCTACGTTGGTCAGCATGATTATCAGTATCACGTCACTCGTCTTCACTCTTAGTCGTTAATCCTATCAGAGAACCCTACAAGACACTATGGATAATACCACGATTCATACCGAACAACAGCAGGAAAGCGAGGAGATGCTGTCCCTGCGTGACATCCTTGATATCTTTTTCTTCAATTGGAAGTGGTTCATCGTTTCCGTCATCGTGTGCTTGGCGCTCGGATACCTCTATCTGGCCACCCAGTCCAACATCTACCTGCGTCAGGCTGTGATGCTGGTGAAGGATGACAGCAACAACTTCGGAGCCTCTCGCGCTACTGGCACCGACGCCCTCATGCAGCTCAACGGCGTCATGGTGGGAACGAGCGTTGAGAACGAGGTGTACATCCTTCAGAGCCATCTGCTCATGAAGGAAGTGGCTCGCAACCTCAATCTCGACATCAACTACACCTACAAGCACCGCATGAAGACGCACCGCCTCTACGACGTGAAGCCCTTCACCGCCGAGTTCGACTCCGTAGAGACCACCATCCCCTTCTCCTTCAAGGTCGGAATCCAAGGCGACAAGGCCCGCATCTATGAAGTGCACCACCCCAGCTCGAAAGGCGAGGAGATTACCTACGATGAGACCGTCGCCTTCGGGCAGCCCGTCGAGGTTCCCTACTGCGGCAACGTGACATTGTTTGCCGATTCGGCTTATCTTCAGCAGTTCGACGGCGCAGAAATCGTGTTGACACGTACACCCATCGAGAGCGCAGCCTATGCCTACGGAGGAGCGCTCGGGGCTGAGCCCATGAGTAAGATGAGTACGCTTGTGAGGATTACCTATACCGACAGCAATGCACGCCGTGCGGAGGATATCCTCAGCGCAGTTCTCGAAGCCTACAAGAACAGCATCATCCGTGACAAGAACCTTGTTGCCGAGAGCACCGCAGGCTTCATCAACGAACGCATCGAGCTCATCAGCAAGGACCTCAACGATGTGGAAAGCCAGATGGCTCAGTTCAAGCGTAACAACAACCTCATCGATGTGAGGGGCGATGCCACCAACTTCCTGCAGCAGAGCAATGTGGCCATGCAACGCAGCATACAATTGGAATCGCAGGTGGGTGTGGTACAATATCTGTTGGAGGAGCTGCGCAACAAATCCAAGGGCAACGACCTTATCCCCAGCCTTGGCGGCCTCACCGATGGTGCCATTCAGCAGCAGATTGCCAAATACAACGAGATCATGCTGGAGCGCAACCGCCTGGCCGACAACACGAGTGAGTCAAGCCCCAAGTTCGCGCAGATCAACCAGAACCTGCACCAGATGCGACAGACCATCATCGCCTCCACCGAAGCTTATCTGAGCTCGCTGCGCGTACAGCTGCGTCGCGCCCAGCAGGAGGAAAACCAGATCAACGGACGCATCACTGCCGCGCCAGCTAAAGAGAAGCAGGCCATGGACATTGCGCGCCAGCAGAGCATCAAGGAAACGCTCTACACCTATCTGTTGAACAAGCGTGAGGAGACCGCCTTGCAGCTGGCTATCACGGAGGCTAATATCCGCATCGTTGAGCAGCCTTTTGGCTCCAACTCGCCCATTTCTCCCAGACGCAGAATCATCCTGCTGGCGGCCCTGCTCATAGGCCTGGCGCTGCCCTTCGCCTTCTTCTATATCCGCAACCTGCTCAACATGAGCGTGCGTGGTCGTAAGGATATCGAGACCTACACCACCATCCCTGTGCTGGGCGAGATTCCTCACCGCAAGGAAGGTATCAGCGACGCTGAGATTCTCGTGGGCGAACAGAAATCGGATTCCCTCAACGAGGCATTCCGCATACTTCGCTATAGCCTGAGTTTCGTGAAGAAGGACGTGCGCGTGATCATGTTCACCTCCACGACCCCAGGCGAGGGTAAGACCTTCATCTCACGTAACTTCGCCGTCACGCTGGGCATGACAGGCAAGAAGGTGGTACTCGTGGATGCCGATATCCGCAAACGCACACAGAGCAAGCTCTCTGGTACGACACACCGCGAGGGTCTCACCTCCTATCTCAGCGGCGCTACGGATGACATCCGCAACCTCATCGTGAAGGAATGTCCCGAGTACAATGTCGATATGCTCCCTGCCGGCATCACGCCTCCGAACCCCTCGGAGCTTCTCATGAGCAACCGTCTGGAACAACTCATGGAAGAGCTCAAGAAGTACTACGATTACATCGTCATCGACAATGTGCCTGCACAGGTGGTGGCCGATGCCGGTATCGTCAACCGCGTGGCAGAGGTGACGCTCTATGTCATCCGCGAGGGTAAGATTGACCGTCGCTACCTGCCCGAGCTGCAGCGCCTCTATACCGAGAATAAGTTCAATAACCTCTGCATCATCCTCAACGATTCTAAGATGGAGCAGAAGCGCTATGGCTACGGCTACGGCCGCTATGGTTATGGCTACGGTTACGGCTATGGCTACGGTTACGGCTATACCGATAGTGCAGCCGATAAGAAGCGAAATAAATAAGACCACGGTCTTCGGGCTGTAAGACCGCGGTCTTAAGGCCATAAGACCACGGTCTTTCAAAAACAAGAGAAAGGCGGCTCTCGCGAGTCGCCTTTCTCTTTTGATATGGTCGAATAGAATTATTCAGCTGCTTGTTCAGCGGGTGCAGCTTCAACAGCTGCGGGAGCTTCTGCTGCGGGGACCTCAACGGCGGCAGCAGACTTGCGGCTACGGCGTGTGCGGGTAGCCTTCTTCTGAACCTTGGCCATGTTCTCGTCGAAGTCAACAAGCTCGATGAAGCACATTGCAGCCTGGTCACCCTGACGGAAACCAGTCTTGATGATGCGTGTGTAGCCGCCGGGCCGGTCAGCAATCTTCGGGCTGACTACCTGGAACAGCTCGGTGACAGCATACTTGTTCTGCAAGTGGCTGAACACCACGCGACGTGCGTTGGTGGTATCCTGCTTGGACTTTGTCAGCAGGGGCTCGATGAACTTCTTCAGTTCCTTGGCCTTGGCGAGGGTCGTAGTGATTCTTTTGTGCATGATCAGAGAGGTTGCCATGTTGGAGAGCATGGCGTCTCTGTGGGATGCAGTACGGCCCAGATGGTTGAATTTCTTACCGTGTCTCATTGTTTAATCTTTGTCTAATTTATACTTTGAAATATCGGTTCCAAACGACAGATTCAGACTCTCGAGCAAATCATCAAGCTCAGTGAGCGATTTCTTACCGAAGTTGCGGAACTTGAGGAGGTCAGTCTTGTTGAACTGAACCAGGTCGCCGAGCGTCTCTACATCGGCAGCCTTCAAGCAGTTGAGCGCGCGCACGGAGAGATCCATGTCAACGAGCTTCGTCTTGAGCAGCTGGCGCATGTGGAGAACTTCCTCATCAAACTCTTCGTTGCCATCGACATCGGAGTTCTCAAGCGTGATCTTCTCGTCGGAGAAGAGCATGAAGTGATAGATGAGAATCTTGGCAGCCTCCTTCAACGCATTCTTCGGGTGGATGGAACCATCGGTGGTGATTTCAAGCACGAGTTTCTCGTAGTCGGTCTTCTGCTCCACGCGGAAGTTCTCTACGGCGTACTTGACGTTGCGGATAGGAGTGTAAATTGAATCGATGGGGAGGACATTAACGTCGGTGCAGAACTCGCGGTTCTCCTCGCTGGGCACGTAGCCACGGCCCTTGTTAATGCTGATCTCCATCTGCATCGTTGCTTTGGCATCTAAATGGCAAATAACTAATTCAGGGTTTA